>JAITHR010000287.1 GCA_031279895.1 Spirochaetaceae bacterium | reverse complement strand
TTCTCTAATGTGTACGCTCATAAGATAATCCTTGTTATGTTTTTTACCCGTTGTTTATCTACAACAGGTTTACTTAAAAATAAGATAATACGGACTTCCAAGTCAATATACGGACAATTATTTTTTGAGACATATTTTTAAGTGCATATAATTCAATAAAATGGCAGTTTTGACGGGTTGAAACGGACTTATTTATTTATCTTATTACTTTCGTTTCATAATCCATACCTATAAATATAACACGCCCCCGCCAAATTTCCACAGCCGGCGGCTGTTTTAAACAATTTCCCGCGCCGCGCCCCGAACAACGCACCGCCCCTTACTACGCGCAACAACGCGCCGCTGCGCGAAGCGTAGCCGCGCCTGGGCTGTGGCAAGCCCGCTCACCGGACACGGTGTTGCACCACTTTGAAGCAACAGGCGGCCATGCTGAAGCCGTCGGAGACGGGCCGGAGGCTGCGGCCATGCTGAAGCCGTCGGAGACGGGCCGCGCCTGGGCAGCAGCCAGACTGCTTACCGGACAAGGTGTTGCACTACTTTGAAACAACAGGCGGCCATACTGAGACAGCCGGAGGCTGCCGCGCACAACAACGCACGGCTCCCAAACCGCCCGCTGTTGCGCGAAGCGTAGCCGCGCCACAACAGCAACCAGCGAAGTAACCGGACACGGTGTTGCACTACTCTGAAGCAACAGGCGGCCATACTGAAACAGCCGGAGACGGTTGACAGCGGTGCGCGGCGGGCGGTATACTGGCCGAAGCAAGGTCGAGAAGATCCGAATACTATAAGGATTTTTTATGTCAACAATGGTACAAGGTATAGAAAAAGAGTTTATCCTCAAAGCGCTTTATAACGAACAGTCTCCGGTGCGCTGTATCTACAACCGCGTCGAGTATACCCTTACAATAGACAAAATCGCCAAGAGCGAGCTCTCTTTTAAGCCCAATCAGCCGGTAACGGGGTTAAGTCAGGGGAAAAAAATCGACCTTACCGCCGATTATAAGGGAATGTCGGTGGTTTTCGTGATTGAGGTGAGCGGCGTTGAGCGCGACCGCTTCAGCGCCCCGATCCCCGACGTCATCTATAAGGATCTTGACCGGGCGTACCCGCGTCTTATCTTCCCCACGGACCTCCAGATCAAATTTTCTTTCCTCAAGGAGCGGTATTTCTTCCCGATTTCCGATGATACCGAAGCGAAACCCCTGGCCGGAGACGACCTTCTGCCGGATGACCTAAAGGAGTTTAACGAGATTACCGCGAAAATGTCCCAATGGGTGAAAGAAATGGAAGGCGCGTATAAACTGGTGCTTTTTAAGGACGCGAAACTCGCCACCCTTGAGGAACAGATCGTCGCCAAAACCGGAAAGTGCCTCTTTCTGCCTTCCAGCGCGGGAAGACTTCCCGAATCCGACCCGGACCCGAAGAACCGCGTCATCACCGCCGCGCTTTTTATCGAATATCTCAAGACTATCGGCATACTGCATAACTACTTCGAGGCGGCTATGACCCAGTTTATCAAGACCAAACAGAGCAAAAACATCGGCGCCGACGTGTGGGTTCCCCTGCGCTTCAAAGAATACGTCATCGGGTATATCCATTTCTGGACAACCAAACCGGACGCCCCGCCCCTCGCGTTCGATGCGGTCAAGACCATATACCAGTACGCCAACAGCATGGTCTTCATCCTGAAAGAAAAGGCGTATTTCGACGCCTTCATCCTGAAAGACAAGTTCGTTGCCGCCCAAGGGGTGGATATAAGCGCCGGCGGGGTGCAGTTCGCGTGCAGCCACCCCTATATTACCGCGCTCCTCATTCTCGACAGCGAGCTTCTCATCCGGCTTATTACGCCCAAGCGGAACGTGAACCTCAAGGCGCGGGTGCTTCGGCGCTACGACGAAAAAGGCTTCGCGTATGCCGGATGCCATTTCTTCGACCCCGCGCCGGAGGATATTCGGTTTCTCTTTGAATATATCTACGGCAAACCCTTTAGCGCCTCTGAAGACGGAAAGTTCTAACCGCCGCCAGCCCGCCGGCGGCGGAGGCATAAAAGCTTCCTGCGATGCGCAACAAAGCGGGAAACGTCTGCCGTGAGCCGCGTATCAGGACGTTGTTTAAAACAGCCGGAGGCTGCGGCGGCTGCGGCGGCTGCGGCGGTTTCATAAACGTCCCGCGATGCGCGGCGAACAACGACTGTCCGCTTTCCGCGCCTCTAAGCAGTATCCGCCGGCTTTGCCGCGGTATCAGGACGCTGTTTAAAACCGCCGGAGGCGGTTAGCCTAGGACGCGGCGCGTGATGCCCACGCCGTTAAGGATAATCTGGTCAATACCGATTCCGATAAGGATAAAGGCGGTAATACCCACGACAATGCCGTACAGGATGAAGGGAAGGAAGGTCTTCTTCATAATTTCCCCCTCCCGATTGTTGAGGCCCGTAACCGAACAGACCGCCACGATATTATGCACGCAAATCATGTTCCCCATGGCGCCGCCCACGCCTTGCGCCGCCAGAATGATAATCGTCGGCAGCTCAAGAATCCGCGCCATGTCCCACTGGAACATCCCGAAAAGCTGGTCCGAGACCGTGTTGCTTCCGGTAATAAACGCGCCGAGGCCGCCTACGAAGGACGCGAAGAAGGGCCACGTCTTTCCCACCGCCGAAAGTGCGCCCGCAATGGCAAAGGGAATGGACATGGGGGTTCCCGCTCCGGCGAACCCCGCGGGAATAAGGGGCATACCCTCCGGCACCGCGCCCAGAGCGCCCGCGATAATCGCGCCGCCTGATCCTTGGAAGATCTTCACGAGCGCCACCGCCGCGCAGAGCGCGATAGTCGGCGCCTTCATCTTCACGATCGTCTCTTTCCACGCGGCTTTCACCTCATTCCCGGGCATCTTGTGGATACCGATGGCGCAGAGCGCGATAAGCACGAACGGCACGGTTCCGGGAAGGTAGAGTATCTTGATACTCGCGTCGTTTACCCCTTTGAACCCCAGAATATTGGTAAAACTGAACAGGCCGAAGTTCTGGTTGAGCATATTTTTAAGTGGGAACAGATACGAGACGATTTTCCCGTCCCCGTCGGTCTGGGGACCCCAGTTGACGCGGGTTACCACCAGAATGGCGCCTATGAGAATGTAGGGAAGCCACGCCCGGAACTGACTCATTCTTGACCGCACGTTGAGGTTCTGCGCGACCTGTATGCTGCCGGTCCAGCTTTTGTCCCAGTCTTTCTGGTCCCCGAAGGTCCACGGCTCCCCTTTGGGAACGAGAACCCCGTTTTTGGCGGCCAGCATCACGATACCAAGCCCGATAAGGCCCCCTAAGAGGGAGGGAATCTCCGGCCCCAAGGTCCATGCCACGATATAATAGGGGACAAGGAACGCCGCGGCGGAAAAAAGCGCGAAAGGCCAGATCGCAAACCCCTCTTTCCATGATTTTTTGCGCCCGAAGAAGCGGGTAACAAAGCCCATCATAAAAACCGCGATAATAATGGCCATGGGCCCGTGGAACAGGGTTACGATTTGGCCCACTATCTTGAAAAAGGCGTCCCTGCCCCCGGGGAACGAGAAGGTCCCGTCAATCAGGGTGCCGATTGAAGCGCCGAACCCCACGATGACCGGCGTGCCGACCGCCCCGAAGGTTACGGGAAACGAGTTGTACACGAGCGCGAGAACCGCCGCGGCCATAGGCGGGTAGCCCAGGGAGAGCAGGAGCGGCGCGGCAAGCGCCGCGGGGGTTCCGAAACCGGCGGCCCCTTCGATAAACGCGCCGAAAAGATACCCGATAATAATCCCCTGCACCCGCATATCCTTGCTTATCTGCTGCATTCCCCATTGAATAGTTTCCATGCCCCCGGAATGTTGCAAAGTATGGAGAATGAGTAGCGCGCCGAACACGATGATAAGCACCGACGCGGCGTTGCTCACCCCCGCAAGGCTCTGGGCCATAAGGTAGGGCAGGGGCAGTTTCCAAACCGCCAGCGCGATAACGACGCAGGAAAACCACGCCACCGGCATAGCCTTCATGGCTCCCCATCGGAAGCCGACCATCAGCACCAGCGCGATGATGACCGGAACGAGACCGAGAATAGCGAGTACGCCTATGGGCATAAACTCCTCCTTGATTGTACGCGGGATTTCAATCCCGCCGGTTTATAGTAATCCAAACCATCCATTTGGATAATTCAGTATGCCACCCATTCTTAAAATTGTCAAAACGTTTCTCTCTCCCCGCCGTCTCCG
>JAITHR010000198.1 GCA_031279895.1 Spirochaetaceae bacterium | reverse complement strand
CAAGAGGCGTAAAAGATACCGACCGGTCTATACATAGTAGCCATAAGGCCCCTCCGCGTTTTCATAATCGCTCTGTTTACTGTACCCGCCCCTCCCCTCCCCGTCAACAGCCGCCTCCGGCGGTTTCACAGCCTTCGGCTGTTCCATAAGCTTCCCGCAAAGCGCCCCGAACCGCGCCTGTCCCCTTAGCTGCCTCCGGCGGTTGGGGAGGCCAGCCTCCCCAAACCCCACATAAACGGCGTCCTGATACGCGCCCTTACCGCGCCGCACCCCGCCTCTAAACAGACAGAATAGCTTTGAGCCGCTTTGCGGGAAGCGTTTGAAACCGCCGGAGGCGGCGGTTGACGGGGGAGGGGCGGGGCGGGTACAGTAAACAGAGCGATTATGAAAACGCGGAGGGGCCTTATGGCTACTATGTATAGACCGGTCGGTATCTTTTACGCCTATTGGACGCGGGAATGGGATGTGGACTTCCTGCCCTTTGCGGACAAGGTAAAACGGCTGGGGTTTGACGGACTTGAACTTCATGCGGCGGTGCTTGCCAACCGGGACCGGGCCTACCGGCTGGCCGTGAAAAAGGCCGCGGAGGACGCCGGCGTGATCCTCACCTACGGCATGGGCCTTGCCAAAGAATACGACCTTTCGTCCACGCTCGAAGAGACGCGGCAGCGGGGCGTGGCGTATATGAAGAAAATCATACAGGCAGTCGGGGAGACCGGCGGCGGACCCGTAAGCGGCACGGTACACAGCTACTGGCCCGCGGTTTTCCCGGAAGGCGCGGAGAGCAAAGCCCCCATGCGGGAGCAAAGCATACGGAGTATGCGGGAACTGGCGCCGTTCGCGCTGGAGCGGGGGGTTACGCTCAACGTGGAAGTGATAAACCGCTTTGAACAGTTCCTTATCAACACGTGCGCCGAAGCGCGGGCCTACGTTGACGAGGTTGACAGCCCGGCCTGCAACATCCTGCTCGACACGTTTCACATGAACATCGAAGAGGACTCCCTGGGAGACGCCATCCGCCTCGCCGGAAGCCGGCTTGCGGAACTCCACCTGGGGGAACCGAACCGGAAGCCCCCGTCAGACAGGGGGCGTATGCCCTGGGGGGAGATACGGGACGCGCTTCACGCCGTACACTTCGCGGGACCCCTGGTTATGGAGCCGTTTATCACCCCCGGGGGGCCGGTGGGACGGGCTATCGGGGTGTGGCGCGAGGTGGCGCGGGAAGCGGAGGCGGACGATATGGCGCGGGAATCCGCCGCGTTTGTGAAGCGCTTTTTCCAGCAGAGCGAAGCGGCGGAAGTAAGGGAGTAAAGGAGCGGAACCATGGGTGACCCAAAGGGATTTTTGAAGATACGGCGCAAGGTGTCCGGTTACAGGCCGGTGGAAGAGCGGCTCAACGATTACAGCGAGGTGGAGGTGGGGCTGCCGGACGCCGAAAGGCAGGGACAGGCGGCGCGGTGCATGGATTGCGGGGTGCCTTTCTGCCATTGGGCCTGTCCGGTTTCCAACGTGATGCCCGAATGGCAGGACCGGCTGTACCGCGGGGACTGGAGCGGGGCCTGGGCGCTCCTTGAGGACTGCAACCCTTTCCCGGAGTTTACCGGAAGGGTATGTCCGGCGCTCTGCGAGGCGTCCTGCGTGCTGGGCGCGAACGACGAGCCCGTAACGATACGGCAGAACGAGCTTGCGATCATCGAAAAAGCGTTTGACCTGGGGCTCGTGCGCGCCCGTGCGCCCCGCGCCCGCAACGGGAAAAAGGTGGCCATTGTGGGCGCGGGGCCGTCCGGTCTTTCGGCGGCCTATTTTCTTAACCGCGCCGGCTTTTCCGTTACGGTCTACGAGGCGGACAAGAAGCTTGGCGGCTACCTCCGGTACGGTATCCCGGACTTCAAACTGGACAAGAGCTTCATCGACCGCCGGATTACCCTTATGGAGGCCGAGGGCGTGGTCTTTAGGCCCGATACCCGCGTGGGGTCCGGCAGGTACGGGTTCGGGACCCTGGGAGAGGGGGCCGAGGTGATTGACGGGCGGGAGCTGGAATCCGCTTTCGACCTCGTGCTGCTTACCATCGGGGCGCGGGAGCCCCGGGAGATAGCGGTTCCGGGGCGGGAAAACGCGGGCATCGTGCAGGCGCTCGATTACCTTTCCCTCCAGAACCGCACGCTTGCGGGGGAGTCCGGCGGGTTTGAGACGGTTACGGCCTACGGGAAGCGGGTGGTGGTCATAGGCGGCGGGGACACCGGATCCGACTGCGTGGGAACCGCGAACCGCCAGGGCGCGATGCGGGTGACCCAGATAGAGGTGCTGCCCAAGCCGCCGGAACACAGGCCGCCGGAGGAACCCTGGCCCCTGTGGCCCAAGGTGCTTAAGACGTCGAGTTCCCATCTGGAAGGCGGGGAGCGGCTCTGGTCAGTGAACACCAAAGGCTTTATCGGACGCGCCGGCAACGTGGAGGCCATACACGCGGGACGGGTGGAATGGATGCGGCGGGACGGGGCGCCGTGCATGACGGAAGTGGGCGGCTCGGACTTCGAGATAGGCGCGGATCTGGTGCTGCTTGCCATGGGCTTTACCCATGTGGTACAGGAGGGCATCGTAGCGGACCTCTCCCTTGCCACCGACGAGCGGGGCAACATCCGCACCCGCGGGAGTTTTCATACCTCCAACCCCAAGGTCTGGGCCGCCGGGGACTCCCGCTCCGGCGCAAGCCTCGTGGTTCGGGCTATTGCCGACGGCAGGGCCGCCGCCGAAGCCATGATAAAAGCTTTTTTCTAAACATTTTCCCAAGCGCCTGTTGTTCGGCAGCGCCGCGACACCGTGTCCGGTTCGCAGGCCGGCACCGCGCCGGCGCTCCCACACGTTAAGCCGACGCTCCCCCGCGCTAAGCCGGCACTCCCCCGCACAAAGCCGGCACCGCCTCACACAAAGCAGACGCTCCCCAACACAAAGCCGACACTTCCCCGCACTAATCCGGCGCTCCCCC
>JAITHR010000069.1 GCA_031279895.1 Spirochaetaceae bacterium | reverse complement strand
GGGCGGTTGACAAATACCGAAAATCTCTCTTATGTTTCAAGAGACATTAAAACTAAATGGAGAATACTATGATTCTGTATGAGACTGCCGGGCGGATCTCTTTGCGAATACCTGAAGGGAATTTAGACACTTCGGATGAGTTATACTCCGCCGAAGCACTCGCGTTGATGCCGCTGGTTAGTGATTATCCCGCTTATGAACAGGACCCCGGGGACTGGGACGGCGATCGCCGGTCCCACCCTTTCTTTGCCTTTGATGACGAAGACGAGGAAGACGACCTTGACGAGGACGAGGGCTTTGACGACCTTGAGGGCGATGATTTCGACGATGATTTCGACGACGATTTCGACGACGATGATTTCGAAGAAGACGATTTCGAGTATGATGACGATAACGATATAGAATACGAAGAATTCGAGGAATAAGCGCATGGGGCCGCCGCCGCTCCGGTAACGGGGCGGGCCGGTCATCTAAAACGGCGGGGCCGCCCCGGGGTCTTCCTGAAAAATAACGGCTCCGGCGCTCCAAAGCCGCTCAAGTTCATAGAAAGCGCGGGTTTTCTCCGACATAAGGTGTACCACGACAGTTCCCAAGTCAACGATAAGCCATTCTTCCCCGGAAACGGGCGACATTCCCCTGGGCCGCGAGGAGACGCGCAGTATATCAATGCCCTTTTCCCGTGAAAACGCTTTAACGTGCCGCTCCAGGCCCTGCAAATGAACGCCGCTTGTTACTGTGGCTATCACGAAGAAATCGGTCCAGCTTCCCGTATTCCGCAGGTCAAGAACCGTAACGTCCCGACCCCGATAATCCCGCAGGAGTTTGCCCAGCTCAAGGGCGGGCGTGTCATCCGTCAACATAGCGTCCCTTAAAATCATTGCCGATGATGAGTATGAAATCCGAGCGGTATTCCAGATTTTGCAGGTTTATCTCCTCAAAATTGTCCGACTGCGCCGCTTCAAAACGGATATTCGTACACCGAATAATATTGCCGAAAGTTTTTACCATATTTTCATTCCCTGACCGGTCGATGATGATTGTTTCCCCGTAATCGCTGCGGTCCGCGTTCCCGATGGATATGACGTCATACCCGAACCCCCGGATAAGCTCGGCGGTCCGGCCCGCAAGACCGACCGTGGCGGTCCCGTTGAGAACCTCCACCGTAAACACCCTGTCCGTAAAGGCCCCTTCGGACTGGCGGGTAAGGCCGCCTAAGGTCTGGCGCACGATTTCCTTGATGAGATTGCCGTCATAGTAGGGGAACAGCAGGGTCTTTCCAGAAATCTCCCGAATATTTCCCCCGACCGACTGGATATTCACCCGTTCCATGTCAATACCCGCGTACTCGTCAAAAAGACGGGTTCGTATCCGCTGGTTCATGCCGGTTTTGATGAGGTTCTGATAGAACTGGGTGATAAACTCGTGCTTGAGGATCTCGTTCTGCTCTCCCAGACGCTTGATAAAGCCCAAAAAGAACCGCTGGCGCCGGAACGTAACGATTTCATGGTTTTCTTCGGGAAGCTCGTAGGTAACGTAGGTGCGCGCCTTGTCCCCGTCAAGGCGGGTTATACCTGAGGGAAAGAGAATGGGCGCGGCCTCGCTGTAGATTTCCACCGGCGAGGGGATGAAAATATCCACCCCTTCAACCAAATCAACCACTTTGCCCAGACCGGAGGTATCCAGCACAAAGGTAAACCCTATATCAATCCCCAGAAGCCGCTCGATTTCGTTTTCAAACGTGGCGATCCGCTGGGGGTCGTACACCGTGTCAATCCGGTCAACCCGATTTATCTTTTGCAGGATGAGGCCCACTTCCCCCGGTATGTCGAATATGGCCGCCCGTCTGGTGCCGGGGTAATACATAAGCACGTAGGTGCCGAGGGGTTTGTCGTTCCCCTCAAACACGAAGAGCGTGTTGATAACCCGATCGCCCGCAAGGGAACCTTCGATAGGGTCCGCGTGCAGCGCGTACACGGTTACGAAAACGCCCCCTCCCAAAGCCAACAGAATGGCGCCGAGCAGAAAAAGGCTGGCGTCGATTTTGCCCTTTCTCACCGGACGTCCCTCTTTTGTATCGCCTCAAGCATTCGCAGGGTGCTTTCGGAAATCTCCAGTTCCCTGGATTTGAGGTACGCCACCGTATTATCCAGTACCGCCGCGAACAGCAGGTTGAGATCCCCCGCGGCGCTCGGATCCCGCAGTTTCGGGTCAACCCCTTCCCTCGACAGTTCGATTTTATCCGCGACGTACACCGCTTTTGCAAGGTCCCCCATACCGGCGTCCCCAAGGGTATGAAAACGCACGGCTTCAAGAATATCTTTGTCCGTTACGCCGAACCGCTCTTTAAGCAGTACCGCTCCGGCTCTGGCGTGAAGCAGCGCGGGCTTTTTCCGCTCCAGTTTGGAAACCGGCTCCCCGTCCTGTTCGGCAAGGGCTATCATCTTCCGGTCTTCCATGGATTTGCATATATCATGGGAGATACCCGCAAGATAACCGGCCATAGGGTCCATGCCGAAACGGAGGCACAGGTCCCGGCTGAGGAGCGCGGTATTGCGGGAGTGCCAGAAACGGGCGGGGCTTACGAGCGCGCGCGCCGCTTCTTCCACGGCGGCCACCAGAGACGGGGAAACCCGCGTTGACGGGGTTGACGGGACGGAAGAAGAATCGGAGAAGCCGTACAGCCCGCGTTCCTCTATGATATGGCGGGCGCCCGGGGGAACCAGATACCGCCAGGCGCCCCTGTTCCTGATGAGGTCGCGGATTTGGGCGGAGGATATGGCCACGATTTCATTGTTAAGCCGCTTATGGGCATAGGGGAAAGCCGCCTCGTTTAGGGTAACGCGATGGGCTATGATGATGTCAACCAGCGCGATGATGTCCGCGGCCTGCTTCCATTGGGGAAAATCCCTCGCAAGGTCGTCCCCCAAAATAAGCCCCGGCTTCCCGTGCGGGGTATACCTGCTTATAATGTCGCGCAGCGTGTCAATGGTATACGAAACGCCTTTGCGTTTGATTTCGGCGTCGTCAACGGTCAGTCCGGGATCCCCCGCGATTGAGGCCGAGAGCATATCCACCCGATCCTTGGGGCTTCCCCCTTGGGCGTGGAGCTTAAAGGGAGACTGGTACGCGGGAATAAGGATAACCCGCTCGTACCCAAGGGTCGCAAGCGCCGTATCCGCCAGGAAGAGGTGGCCGATATGCACGGGATTAAAACTTCCCCCAAGAATCGCCAGTTTCACGTTCTTAGACCCGGCCCCCGTCGGGAGCCGCGGGACGCGCACGCGCCAGCTTTCCCATAAGAGAAGCCAGTTCGGGTATGCCCTGACCGGAAAAAACCGAAATACCCACCACGGTTTCTTCGGCGTAGCGGGCCCGCATCTCCGCAAGCCGCCCGGCTGTTCCCGCAGTATCCATCTTGGTACCCACAAGGATCCTCGGCTTTTCAAGGAGCGCCGGAGAAAAGGCCCCCAGCTCCCGGTATAAAACGGCGAAGCCTTCCAGATAGTTCTCTGCGGAAAGATCGATGAGGAACGACAGGGCGGAAGTGCGGGAGATGTGTTTGAGAAAGCGTATTCCCAGCCCCAGCCCGTCTGAAGCCCCCTCGATAAGACCGGGAATGTCCGCGAGAATAATGTCCTCCTCGCCGAGGGTAAGCACGCCCAGGTTGGGTATCTTGGTGGTAAAAGGATAGGGGGCGATCTTGGGGCGGGCGTTGGTGAACCGGTCAAGCAGGGAAGACTTTCCCGCGTTGGGGAAGCCCACAAGCCCGATGTCCGCAAGAAGCTGCAACTCCACGCGGAGGCGCGCCTTTTTGCCGGGTTTGCCGGGCAGCGCCTTTCGGGGAGCCTGATTGACCGAAGACTTAAAGCGGATATTGCCCCAGCCGCCGTTTCCCCCTTTGAGGAACCGGAAGTCTTCCTCGCCGCCGCCGAAATCCCGCACCACCGCGCCGGTATCCGCGTCTTTCAGCACGGTTCCCGGGGGCAGGGGAATCACCACATCCCCGCCGGCTTTGCCGTAACGACCGGATCCTTCCCCGTCCCGTCCGTTTTCCGCCTTAAAGAAGTGTTTGTATCGCAAATGCGCCAAGGTACGGAGGTTGCGGCGGATAACGAACACCACGTCTCCGCCGCGTCCGCCGTCTCCGCCGGCGGGACCTCCGGCCGGGACGTATTTCTCTCGGCGGAACGCGACACAGCCGTTTCCCCCCGAACCGGAGGAAACCTCAATCAACGTTTCGTCGGCAAATTTTTCCATAGGTATTCAAACGTACCGGCAATCCCCGCGCCTACTTAGGCGCTTCGATCGGGATAACCCCTGCCAGCTTCCGTCCGCGGCGGCTGGTAAAAGAAACCGTTCCGTCTATCAGGGCGAAAAGGGTATAATCCCCTCCGCAGCCTACGTTGGTTCCGGGATGTATCTTCGTTCCCCGCTGGCGGACAATGATGCTTCCCGCCTTTACCCGTGATCCGCCTGAGGCTTTAACGCCAAGATATTGGGGGTTGGAATCCCGTCCGTTTTTGGCGCCGCTGCCGCCTCGCTTTCGAGCCATACTATTTCCTCCGCTCTATATATATTCATTATACAACAATCCGGGTGGTCTTGGGAAACGGAGCGCAGTCCCTCTGTCAAAAAGGTTCCCGCAGCACACAAAAAATCCCTCCCCTCTCCGGTGTACGCTTCTATGTTTATCCAAAAGACACCCGGCTCCGAAGCGCCTCCCGTGGTCTCGATGCCTTCCCTCTTAAAAAGAACCCGCAACGCGGTCCTCATAAGAACGGATACCGCGCCGCAAACCGACTTCATGGCGGCGTGTCCGGTAACGGTACAAGACCGGAGAAGCCCCGCTTCATCAAGAACCGCGGTGATTTCTATCATCATCCATCACTGCCGCGTAACGCTACGCTTCAATATCCCCGATTCTGATAAACGAGTACCACTCTCTATGCCCCTGTTTGCGGCGGTAATCCTTTTTCGGCTTATACTTAAAAACGATAATTTTTTTATCCTTCTTATGGGTTTCCACCACTGCGGATACTTTCGCGCCCGCCACATAGGGTGAACCGACGCTCACCTTCTCCCCTGAAACCAGAAGCACCGAGTCAATAGCCACGCTGGAACCAACTTCCGCGTCAATCCGGTCAACCTTCAGCAAAGCGCCTTTTTCGGCTTTGTACTGTTTGCCTTTAAATTCTATCAATGCGTACATGAACGATTTCC
>JAITHR010000065.1 GCA_031279895.1 Spirochaetaceae bacterium | reverse complement strand
GGAAACCCTTGCCGCGGCGATGCGGACTTTCCGCGTACCGGTCGTTCCGGCGGTTCGGGACGGGCGGGTGGTCATTCACGTCCGCACCCTCCTTGACGGGGACCGGAAAACAGTGGTCCAGGCATTCTCCCATGCGCTCGACCGGATAAGCCCTTAGGCGCCGCGGGAATTCCGCTAACGGGTCGCCGCAAAACATTACTGTTTTACTCCGGATTATTAATGTTTTGTCTCAGAACATTAATGTTTTGCCTCAGAACATTAATGTTTTATCCCAGAACATTGATGTTTTACGGCAAAACATTGATGTTTAGAGCCGGTTCTGCGAGGGGCAGAACCGCCCCTCCCTACTGATAAGTCGTTTATTTGTAAGAACTTGCCGCCGTCTCCGACCAGCCTCCGGCTGTTTCAAAAGCGTCATGATACGCGCCTCAAAGCGGATAAAGACCGCTTAGAGGCGCGGCGCGGAAAGCTTATATGCCCCCGCCGCCGGCGGCGGAGGCTGTTGCGGTTTTTCTTGTTTCCGGCTATCATAACGCTGCGGCGGCGGAGGCGACCGGCTTTCTTAATTCGTGTTTTCATTATGAACGCTTCTCCGCCCGGCCCGCCGCTTTTCTACAGTGATACCGTACCAAGGAGGGGGTCTATGAATATGCGGTCCGTCGTACCGCCGAAGCCGACTGACAAGCGGGCGCTGCGGTGCGCCGAATGCGGAGCGGTCTTTATGGGGAAACCCGTACCGCTACTTACGAAATGCCCGCGGTGCGGGAGCCGTCATGTCAGAGCCGATACGCGGGTCAGCTATTAACACCCTCCGGGTGTTTCATAAGCGTCCCGCGGAGCGGCTCAAAGCGGATAAAGACCCCTTAGAGGCGCGGCGCCGGAAGCTGAGGTAAAAAAAAGCGGCTCAAAGTAATTTTTGACCCCTTAGAGGCGCGGGGCGGGAAGTTTTAGATAAAAAAACGCTTGGAAAAGAGCGGAAAGAAAGGAGACGGAAGATGAAAAGACTGGTGCTTGCGCTTTTTGGAATAGGGATGGCCGCGGCTGCTTTCGGGCAGTTCGGGCCAGGCGGGTTCGGGACACCGGGCGGGTTCGGGCCGGGCCGCGGGCCCGCCGCGGAAGAGCCGACTATCCGAATGAACATGGCGTTTATGAAAATGGAGGGGCGGATCCCGATGCGTTTCACCAACGCGCTGACCGGCGCGGGCGTGGCCGGCGCCTCGGTTGACATCGGGAACGTGGGGTCCTTCGTGACCGATTCCGACGGCATCATCGCGTTCTCCGGCGTGCGGGACGGCTCGTACCGCATGACTTTCAGGAAGGACGGGTACATCGAAACGCCGATTGCCTTTGACGTGAAGCTCGGCCTCGTCATACTCGACTGGTTCTCGATTTCACCGGGACCCACCGAGGCGGAACTGCGGGAGCGGCGCGAGCGGGAGGAAAGGGCGCGGCGGGAAGCGGAGGCTGCCCGCGAAAGGGCGCGTCTGGCGCGGGAGGAACAGGCGCGGCGCGAGGCGGAAGCCGCGGCGGAGCGGGAGCGGATACGGGAACTGACCGCCGGCGGGTTCCGTATCGTGCTTAACTGGGGCGAGTCCCCTTCGGATCTGGACCTCCACCTTGAAAGCGGCGGCTATCACGTTTCCTACTGGAATATGCACGTTTCAACCGACGGGGGCGTCAGGCTCGACCGCGACGACGTTGACTGTTTCGGGCCGGAGACCATCACCATCGGGCGCTACGACCCGTCTGCGGAATATACCGTGTATGTCATCGACTACACCAACCGGAACCGGGGGTCCTCGTCGGAACTGGGAAGGAGCGGCGCGCTCGTGCAGGTATACGGCAGCGACCGCCTCCTCCAAACCTTCCGCGTCCCAAGCGGCGCCGGAGTGCGCTGGAACCTGTTCCGCATCGCGCGCGGGGAAATCGTTCCGGTCAACGCCCTCTCCTCCCAAACTAGCCGCTAACCCGCGCCGGCGGGCAGGCGGGACGTCCAGCTGGTTTACTGGAAACAGGGAGCTTTTACGGTGGAATGTTAGGCGCCATATATCTAGGTATATAGGAGAATATTATGTCAAATGTATTTAATTTACATTTTACCGATGCTTGTAATTATCACTGTAGTCATTGTTTTGTTAAAAGAAATAATCACGGACTCTCAATAGAAGATATTATTGGAATTATTAACAATACAGAACGATATTTTTTGAAAAACAAAATAGAAAACGGGAGGATAAATCTGGCAGGAGGTGAACCATTAATTGTAAAAAACATTCAAGATATTATAGATATAATTTTCTTAAAAGGAATAGAAGTTTCATTGATAACAAACGGGAGTTTATTGACAGAAATATTTATTAAAAACAATGTTGGGAAGATCTCTATGATAGGTATTAGTGTTGATTCACTAAACAATGATACCAATAAAAAAATTGGAAGATGTGATAAATCGAACAAGGCTCTTTCATATAAAAATCTTCTCAAAATATGTAAATACATAAAATATATGAAAATCAAGCTAAAGATAAATATATGTATATCACGAATAAATCTGAATGAAAATTTCTTTGAATTTCTTACTGAAGTTCGTCCTGATAGATTGAAATTACTTCAAATGACAATTGATGAAGGAGTTAATGATTATTCTATTTCTAATACAATAAGTGAAAAAGAATTTCATGATTTTTGTACAGATTACAATGAATTTAAACCCATAATAGAACCAAGTAATAAAATAAAAGATGCTTATTTTATTATAGATTCAGAAGGAAATATTGGAACAAGTAATGCTCATAATAAAGCACAATATAATTTGTTAAATATAGAATTAGACAGTATTATTAGTAAGATAAAAATAAATAAAAATTCTTATAATGATAGATATGTGTAAATGGCAAAACGGCACATAACAGGTCTGTTTACACTTCTGTTGTCCGAGCGAAACGTAACCGGCTTACCGCGTCATGTAAAAGCCCCTTAAAGCCCGGAGGCCAGCCGGCGCTACGGCGCGTTTACGAGGGTCCGCGTGTCTCCGTCTCTTCGGGTCAGCCCCTGGGAATCAAGAAAATCAAGCATTGAGAGCGCCAGTTTCCGGTTTACTCCGAGGGCGTCCCGGAGCGCGGCAACGGTTACGGCGCCTTCTTTGGAAGAAATAGACGCAAGGGTCTCAAGGAGCGCGTCCCGCGCCGTGCGGGAAAAGAGCAGCTCCCCCTCCAAAGTCCACATCTCCCCGGCCTCGCGCAGGAAAACAAGCGCCCGCTTAAGGTCGGCCTGCGGAACCGCGAGCCGCGCTTCCAGTTCCGGCGCTTTGGGGAGGTTAAAACCCGCCGCCGCCACGCACGCCTTGACCCGATCCGTCAGCGCGGCAAACGCGCCGTCTACGGACGGCTTGAAATCAGGGAGCCGGTACGCGGGCTTGTTCGGCGCGCCGGCCTGCGCGATGAGGTTCCGCACGGCCATAAGAGCCGTGAGGTCTTTCCGATCGCCTGCGGAAATGCCGCCGGAACGGTACGCGCCGCCGTCAAGGGCCGCGGCCAGTTTCTCCGCGTCAAGACCCGCCAGTTCGGGGGAGGCCCGGTGGAAATTTTCAAGGGTCCACCGTACCTTCCGAGCCGCCGCGTCAAAACCGGCGCGGGATATGAGGTTCCGCGCCTTCCCGAACGCCACTATCCCGTAAGCATCGGGGTCTTGAGACAAGTCGTGTATATAGTCGTTAAACGTGGTTTTGTCCATCTGGGAAAGCGCGAAAAGGCCGGCAGGGGAGAGCGCCCCCCGGTCCCGCACGAGCGCCGCAAGCAAGGCGCTCGGCCCGAAATCCGCCGCAAGGCCGTCGACGATCGCCGCCTTTTCCAGACGCTCCGTTTTCCCCCGTGCCGGCGCCGCGTTCGGGAGCATAATCCGTCCGCCGCCTATGGTAAGAAGCGGGCTGTAAAACCGTATCACGAAGCGCTGCCCCGCTGCGGCGGCCAGTTTTGATTCGGTGAGGATCTGGACCGGCCCGCCGGTTCCCGGACGGTAGCCGTGCGCCCGCTCTTCGGCGTTAAGGCGCAGGAGCGCGATACGCGCCACCGCATCCACGGTCCCGATATGAAGGCGCACCCTTTGCCAATGGGTTACGCCCTGCGGCGCGGAAGCCAGCACCTGAAGGGAGGCGCCCATGCAGTCGGTCGCGAGAAACGCGCCTTTCGCGGCCACCGCGTCCCCCCGCTCAAGCCGGTCCTGCGAAACGGCGGAAAGGTTAATCGCCACCCTTTGGCCGGCCAGAGCCGACGCGGTTTTCGCGCCGTGGGTCTGGAGCGAGCGCACCCGCGCCGCAACCCCTGCCGGCTGTATCTCCACTTCGTCTCCTTCACGCACGACCCCCTGGTAGGACGTACCGGTTACCACGCTGCCGAAACCTTTTTTGTGAAAGACGCGGTCGATAGGGAGAAAGAACGCGCCGAACCTTTTCCGCGGGGGTATCTTGTCCAGTATCCGCCCGATTTCTTCCACGACTTGCGGGACGCCCTCGCCGGTTACTGACGAGACCGGTATTATTTTCGCGCCGTCAAGACAGGTTCCCTTGATTAAGTCGGCGGCTTCCTCCGCGGCAAGGGCGATCGTTTCGCGGTCAGCCATATCTTTTTTGGTCAGCGCCACAAGACCGAACCTGACCCCAAGGAGAGAGAGGATGTCCAGGTGTTCCCTGGTCTGGGGCATGACCCCCTCGTTGGCGGCTATGAC
>JAITHR010000061.1 GCA_031279895.1 Spirochaetaceae bacterium | reverse complement strand
CGCCACCCAAACCGACCCCGACGTTCACTAAACCGACTCCTCCTTTAGTTGATTCCGACTCCAGTTTAGCTAAATCCGAGTCCGCCTTATGGAGACGGGACTCCGCTTTACGTGTTTTTGCCTCGGAAAGAGTTCTTTTTACTTCGCGGACGGTCATGCGCGACTCAAAGGAACGTTTCTTTGCCCCGGAGGAACGTTTCTTTGCCACGGGGGAACGTTTCTTTGCCCCGGGGGAACGTTTCTTTGCCCCGGGGGAACGTTTCTTTGCCCCGGGGGAACGTTCCTTTGCCCCGGGGGAACGTTCCTTTGCCCCGGAGAAACGTTTCTTTGCTCCGAGGGAACGTTCTTTAGACTCGGAAATAACTCGCATAGTACGCCGTTTACTGCGATATGCCGCTGTTTGGTACGGTTTGGTGTCGTATTTCGCACCGCCCTAAGCGGTCGCAGTCCGCTTGGAGGCGGGGTTAGGTCGCTTCGGGGCGGGTTTGGGTCGCTTCGGGGCGGGGTTAGGTCGCTTTGAGGCGGGATTTGCTGGCCTGGGAGCGCGGTTAGGTCGCTTTGAGGCGGGATTTGCTGGCCTGGGAGTGGGTTTGTGTGGCTTCGGGGCGTGGTTTGCTGGCTTCGGGGCGGAGTTTGGTCGCTTTGAGGCGCGTTTTGCTGGCCTGGGAGTGCGTTTTGCTGGCCTGGGAGTGCGGTTGGGTCGCTTCGGGGCGTGTTTGCGTGGCCTGGGAGTGGGTTTGGGTCGCTTTGAGGCGGGTTTAGGTGGCGCGGAGGCGTGTTTAGGTGGCGCGGAGGCGTGTTTAGTGAGCGCGGAGGCGGGATTTGCTGGCCTGGGAGTGGGTTTGTGCGGCCTGGGAGTGGATTTGTGTGGATTCGGGGCCGGAGGCTTATGAAACAGCCGGAGGCTGGGGTATGCGGTCGTTGTCCGCTTTGTTGCGGTTCGCGGGAAGTGTTTGGAACCGTCGCAGCCTCCGGCTGTTTTAAACGGCTTCCTGATACGCGGCTGTAAGCAGTCACCGTCCGCTTCGGGGCGCGATGCGGGAAGCGTTTGAAACAGCCGGAGGCTGTGTAAAATCTGATAAAAATACCGATAATGGTACATACGTCATAGCGTATCGTGGTTGTATGTATCATGTTCGTATATGACAGGCGGAGAAAAGGTACGTGAACGCCGCCGGGAAAAGATATTTTGGTATAACAGGTTGTACATGATAGGGTTTGATGTTTCGAAAGAGTGGATAATCGTTTCTTCACCGGATACGCCGGCGGCGGAAAAAGCCGCGGAAGAGCTGTCCCGTTCCATGGGCCTCCTCCGCGGCAGGGCCGGTCTTTCCCAAAAAGCGCCGCCGATACAGAGCGCCGCGGGAAAGGGCGCGGAAAGCGGTTTCAGCATCCGTCTGGGGGTGCGGGATACGGACAGGGAGAAGAACGGGTTTTCGTGGCGCTTCGGCAAAGAGCGGCTCGAAATAGAAGGGGAGTCCGGGCGGGGGCTGTGCAACGGGGTCTTTGACTTTCTCTCTGCCCTGGGGTTCCGCTGGCCCGGGCCAGGGGAGGAGGTTCTGCCGGACGCGGGCGGCGCGAAGGGGGCGGAGTACGGGCTTGCCGAAAGCTACGCCTCCCGTCCGTCGGGTCCCGATTCGGTACGGCGGCGTCTGGTTTTCAGGGGGGAGCCGTCGCCCCTCTGGAAGCCCCTGGTTCTTTGGGCCGCACGGCGCCAGATCGACACGCTCGTCTTTTCCCTGCGGGGCGCGGCGCTGGGAGCCGAGGCGGAGGGGGGCCGCCTCTTTTCCAAGCGGTTTGCCGGCAGTCTCAGGAAATGCGGGTCCTCTTCGGAAGAGCTGCTCGACCTTGCGGAACGCTACGCCATGACCGTGGAGCTTGGGGGATGGGACCTTTCTTTTCTGGTGCCGCGCCGGTATTTCCTCTTTCATAAGGATATGTTCCGCATGGATGCCGGGAAGCGGGACAAGCGACACAACTTCTGTCCCACCTCGCCGGAATCCATAAAAATACTGCAAGAAGAGGCGGAGAAAGTCTTTCGCAGCCATCCGAATATCGGGGTGTATCATCTGTGGCCCGATTCGGGGCACGAGAAGGCGTGGTGCTCCTGCCCCACCTGCCGGGCCTTTACCCTGGAAGAGCAGAACCGTATCGCGGTAAACGCCGCGGCTTTCGCGCTTGCCAAAGTAAACCCGGGGGCGCGGATTTCTTTTTACGAAAACCCGCTACGCAAGGGGAATATCGAGCCCCGTGCCAATCTCTTTCGGATACACTGCCTCCCCGGTGAGGCCGGCGCCGAGGCGGGCGGCTGGTTTGTGGAGCCGCGGACGGACGGGAAACCCGGGCGCGCCGGCGGTTGACGGGCGCGGGGCGGGGGGATACATTTAGAGTAGGAATAAAGAAAAAACCGGAGCGGCGGCGCGTAACGCGAAGGAGCGCGACGGAAAGAAGGAGCGATTATGACCTATTCGATAGCAATGGCCGGCAAAGGCGGCACCGGAAAGACGACCGTGTGCGGCCTGTTTATCAATTATCTTGCCAAAGCGGGGAAGGGGCCCATTCTGGCGGTGGACGCGGACGCCAATTCCAATCTCAACGAGGTATTGGGCGTGAAGATAGAAACGACTTTGGGGGATATTCGGGAGGATCTGGCAAAAGCCGGCGTGGACGACAGGAGTCCGGTTCCCCCGAGCATGACGAAGCAGGAATACGCCAATTACAAGTTCGGCTCCGCTCTGGCTGAGGAAGACGATTTTGATATGCTGGTAATGGGCAAAACCCAGGGGAAGGGGTGCTACTGTTACGTCAACGATCTTTTGCGGGACCAGATGAGTAAGTATTACAAGAATTACAACTACCTGGTGGTTGATAACGAGGCGGGGCTTGAGCATATAAGCCGGGGTATCCTGCCGCCGGTAAACCTTATCCTCCTGGTCAGCGACTGTTCCAGACGGGGCGTTCAGGCCGCCGGCAGGAGCGCCCAGATGATACGGGAGCTTGACCTCAAGGTGGAGTCCGTACAGCTTATTATCAATCGGGTTCCGGGCAGTACGCTGGAGCAGGGCATCCGCGATGAAATCAAGGCCTGGGACCTGTCCCTTGCGGGCACCATACCCCAAGACGATATGGTGTACCAGTACGACGCCGCGGGCAGGCCGCTCGTTACGCTGCCGGAAGACTCCTCCATTAAACAGGCGCTCAAAGGCATTATCGAGAAGCTCGGCGTATGATACGCGCGCAAGAGATGATCCTTATAGGGTCCGCAGGCCGGAACGCGGGCAAAACGACCCTTGCGGCGGCTTTCATCAAGCGGTGGAAAGGGACGTTTCCCGTTACGGCACTCAAGGTAACGAGCATCCCCAGCCGCTCCCACCGGTGTCCCCGGGGCGGAGAGAGTTGCGGCGCCTGCCACGCCTTGGGGGGCGCGGATTTCGCGCTTCAAGAGGAAAAAGAGGAAAAAGAGGCGGAGGGCGCCCCCGCCGTGCCGGACAAGGACACGGCCCGCCTGCTCCGCGCCGGCGCGGACCGGGTGTTCTGGCTCCGCTCCCTCTATGACGCGCTGGAAGCGGGCTACCGCGCCTTTCTGGAAAAAGCGCCCCCGTATACCCTGGTTGTCTGCGAATCCAACAGCCTGCGGGAAGCGGTGGACCCGGGGTGTTTCATCATGCTCCAGAACCGCGACGAGCCGGAGATGAAACCAAGCGCGGCGCGGGTGGCGTCTCTTGCGGATGTAAGCGCGGCGCCGGAGGACGTTGCGGGCATCCTTGCCCGCGTTACGGTGGAGCGGGACCGAGCGGGCGCGCGGGTCAGGGTTCGGTAGCATGAATATCTGGTTTGCCACAGGCAATCAGCACAAAAAAGCGGAGCTTGCGGCCATTTTGCGGGGACACGTTCTTAAAATCCCGTCTGACGCGGGGATACGTTGGCTTGAGCCCGCAGAAACTGGCGTTTCGTTTTATGAGAACGCGCTTATTAAGGCGCGTGCCTTGTACGCTTCGGTTCGGGAGCCGGTGGTTGCGGACGATTCGGGCCTCTGCGTGGACGCCCTTGCCGGCAGGCCCGGTATCTATTCGGCCCGCTACGGCGGCGCGGTTACCACGGCGGCGCGCAACGCCCTCCTTCTTGGCGAAATGGCCGAAATAGAGGAGCGGGGCGCCCGATTTGTCTGCGCTCTGGCGCTGCTCCTAAGCCCCGACCGCTTTTATCTGGTACAGGAAACGCTGGAAGGCGAAATCCTTCGGGAACCCCGCGGCGAGGGCGGCTTTGGTTACGATCCTCTCTTTTATATTCCCGCCTTGGGACGCACCGCCGCGGAACTTCCGGCAGAACTCAAGAACCGCGTGAGCCACCGGGGAAAAGCCGGAACCCTACTCCAAGCCCTCCTCTAAGTACGCAACGACAGCTTAGAGGCGGTAGTAAGCGGACGGTCGTGGTTTGAGCCGCGGCGCGGGAAGCTTTTGGAACCGTCGGAGACGGCGCCGCCGGCGGCGGAGGCGCATAAGCGTCTTGCAAAGCGCGGCAAAGCGGGCGCAGACAGCTTAGAGGCGGTAGTAAGCGGACGGTCGTGGTTCGGAGCCGCTTCGCGGGAAGCTTTTGGAACCGTCGGAGACGGTTGTTATGGATGGCGTTTGCTGGTATAGTAAAAAAATCTTAATTACGCAAGACGAGCGAGGAATACATGATTCGAGGCGGAGACATCGCCAAAGGGACGTGCCTGCTCCAAAAAGGGCAGCCGTATATTGTGGTGGAGCGGGAATTCGTGAGCCCGGGAAAGGGCGGGGCTTTTACCAGAGTCAAAATGAAAAGCCTCAAGGACGGTTCGGTGCTGACACAGACCATTATGACCCAAGCACAGGTTGAAGACGCGCAGGTTGATACCCACTCCTGCCAATACCAGTACGCGGATACCGATAACTACCACTTTATGGATACCGTAACCTTCGACCAATACGAAGTGCCTATAAACGACGGCTTGGAAGACAAAAAGTATTACCTGAAAGAAAACGAAACCTACGAGCTTACCATCTGGGAAGGAAAGGTCATTGACATCAAAATACCCTATAAAGTGGTCTTTATCGTATCCGAAAGCGAAAACTATGTAAAAGGCGATACCGTCTCCGGAGCGACCAAGCCCATCGTTACCGAGACCGGCCTGACCGTTCGGGTGCCGCTCTTCATCAACCAGGGAGAAAAGATACTGGTCAATACCGAAACCAATGAATATGTGGAACGGGTAAACAAGTAGGGGGCGGCGCCGGTGGGAATTGATTCCCAAAGGCTCGACGCGCTCACCGTCGAAGCCTATGCCTCCAAAGAGACGAAGTTCGCGTTTCGCAGGCGTACTTTCTCCTTCGCGCTTTCCCACGGGCTTTTCAGCGCCGCGGGAATTGACACGGGATCCAGGCTGCTCCTCAAAATACTCTCCAAAACCATTGACGAAGACCGGGAACAGGGAGTACCCCCGCCGCGGAACGCGCTTGACGCGGGGTGCGGCGTCGGAGTCCTGGGAATATGCGCCGCGGCGGTCCTCGATTCCTGTTGCGTCCGCTGTCAGGATCGGGACGAGCTTGCCAGGGCGTTTACCCTGCGCAACGCGCATACAAACCGCGTGCCTCCCGACCGGCTTTCCGCCCATACCGAGCCGCTCCTCGCGTGCCCGCCGGACGCCCGCTGGGATCTCATCCTTTCCAACCTTCCGGCCAAAGCCGGGGAACCGGTGCTGGAGGACTTTGCCCGCAGGTCCGCAGCGCTCCTCAGCCCCGGGGGGCGGGCTCTGGTGGTGATAGTACACACCTTGCGGGAACGCTTCCGCGCATGGCTTTCCCAGGCGGGCGCGCCGGTCCTGCGGGAAGAGCGCGGGACCGAACATACGGTTTTCATGTACGGGCCGGCTTCCGACCGGATAGAACGCCTCGTGCCGCCGGATGCGGCGTACCACCGCTTGAGCGGCGTCTATGAGATTGAGGGCGTTTCGTACCGGCTCGATTCGATACACGGGGTTCGGGACTTTGACACTCCGCACGGCACAGTCCGGGTAGCGGCAAAACTTATTGCCCGCGGAGGAAACCGTTTCCCCGGGACGTGGGGTTCGGTGCTTATCCACGAACCGGGGCAGGGGCATTTCCCCGTGTGGCTCGTCGAGCGCCTTGCCTCGCGGTCCGAGACGCTCCCGCAACGGATCGTGTTCTCCGGCAGGAACATCCTGGCCCTTGAAATCGCCCGCCATAACACGGAAAGAAGCAGCCGGAGTGCGGTTCGCGTTGAAATCGTCCCGCTGGCCGACCTTGTGATAGGGCGGGATCTGGTTGCCCGTCCCGGGGGCTACGACCTTATCGCGGCGTTTCCCGAACCGGTGCCGCAGGTTACCCGCCCCCTCTGGGAAGGCATCGCGCCCCTCGCGTCCCCCGGGGGCATAGCAATTCTCAGCCTGGCCGCAGGGGACGCGGCGCGTTTTGACCGGACAACGTGTGCCCCGCTCGTCCGCCTCTCCGACATCAAACTGAAAGGCTTCCGCGCCTTTGCCCGCAGCAGCCCGCCGGCGGCGGGTGGCACAGCAAGGCCGCCTGTTGCTTGGTAATGGTGCAACACCTCGTCCAGTGAGCGGGCTTGCACAGTCCAGGCGCGGCTACGCTCCGCGCCGCCTCCGACGGTTCGGGCGCATTGCGTTGTTGTGCGCGGTAAGGGGCTGGGCGTTGTTCGGGGCGCGGCGCGTCTCGCGCTATCGGGGGGTCTGGGGGAACCGGTTCCCCCAGCCGCCGGAGGCAGCTAAGCGGACGGTCGTGGTTCGGGGCGCAGCCTCCGGCTGTTTCAGCATGGCCGCCTGTTGTTTCTTAATGGTGCAACACCGTGTCCGGTGAGCGGGCTTGCACGGACCAGGCGCGGCTACGCCCGCGCAGCCTCCGGCTGTTTCAGCATGGCCGCCGGTTGTTTCAAATTGGTGCAACACCCTGTCCGGTAAGCGGGCTGGCTGCTGTTAAGGCGCGGCTACGCTTCGCGCAGCCTCCGACGTTCACTAAATCGCCCTCCGCGCTCCCTAAACCGCCCTCCGCGCTTACTAAACCGACTCCGACGTTCACTAAACCGCCCTCCGCCCCACCTAAACACGCCTCTACGCCCACTAAACCGGCCTCCGCGTTCACTAAACCTCCCTCCGCCCCACCCAAACCGACTCCGACGTTCACTAAACCGACCCCCGCCCCACCTAAACACGCCTCCGCGCCACCCAAACCGACTCCGACGTTCACTAAACCGGCTTCCGCGCTTACTAATCCGACCCCCGCCCCACCTAAACACGCCTCCGACGTTCACTAAACCGCCCTCCGCCCCACCTAAACACGCCTCTACGCCACCTAAACCGCCCGCCGCGCTTACTAATCACGCCTCTACGCCCACTAAACCGCCCTCCGCGCCACCCAAACCGCCTCCGACGTTCACTAATCCGCCCTCCGCCCTCCCCAAACCGCCTCCGACGTTCACTAAACCCGCCTCCGCGCTCCCCAAACCGCCCTCCGCGCCACCAAAACCGACTCCGACGTTCACTAAACCGCCCTTCGCGCCACCCAAACCGACTCCGACGTTCACTAAACCGACCCCCGCGCCACCCAAACCGACTCC
>JAITHR010000291.1 GCA_031279895.1 Spirochaetaceae bacterium | reverse complement strand
CCAACCCGTCGCGGCCTGTGGCGCTTTTTACCGGAGACGGGTGTTTCCGTATGAACTGCGCGGAGATGGCTACGCTCAACACGTACAAGGCGCCGGTTCTTATCGTGGTTTTCAACAATAAGGTGCTCGGCATGGTGCGCCAGTGGCAGCGCCTCTTCTATGAGGGGCGGTATTCCGAGACGGTCCTTGACCGGTGGCCGGACTTCGTGCTGCTTGCGCGGGCTTACGGGCTTTCCGGCTATAGGGCGGACACTGAGGCCGCGTTCTCCGCGGCGCTCGATACGGCCATGGACGACCTCCGGGCCGGAAAGGCCGCGCTCATTGACGCGGCGATAGATCAGGACGAACAGGTGCTTCCCATGGTACCCAACGGCCAGCCTATCGACCGCCAAATCCTCTAGCCCGCCGCAGCCTCCGGCTGTTTCACCGTCTCCGACGGCTTCATAAGCTTCCTGATACCGCGGCAAAGTACACAAAGACCGCTTACAGGCGCTTCGCGGGAAGCCGTTTAAAACAGCCGGAGGCTGCGGAGACGGCAACGCACAACAACGCACGGCTCCCAAACCGCGACCGACGGCGCGAAGCGTAGCCGCGCCTCAACAGCACTGATTCGCCCAACGGACAAGGTGTTGCACCATTCGGAAACAACAAGCGGCCATGCTGAAGCCGTCGGAGACGGGCCGGAGGCTGAGGTTACTTGGCGGCGATGTATTTTAGAAAGTTCCGCAGAAGGTACGTCAAAAGCACGGTGCCGAGTATCATAACCACCGACAGGGCGTTTATAACCGGCGAAACCCCGAAACGGATCGCCGAGTAGATGTAGAGCGGCAGCGTGGAGGAGCCGGGGCCCGCCACGAAGTAGGTTATCACAAAATCTTCGAGGCTTATGGTAACGGCGGTCAGAAAGCCGGAGACAATGCCGGGCATACAAATCGGTATTGTTACGCGGAGGAGGGTCTGGCGCTCGTTCGCGCCCAAGTCCCGCGCCGCCTCGATGATGGAGAAGTCAAACTCGTCAAGCCGCGCCATGACCATGAGGAACACGAAGGGGAGGTTAAACGTGGTGTGGGCAATGAAAATCGTCGCCAGCCCCAGACGGAAGCGCGCACCGGCGAAAAAGACCGCAAGGGAGACGCCGATGATGATTTCAGGCAGTATCATGGGCAGGAAGGAGATGGTCTGGATGTAGTTGCGGAAGCGGAAGCGGTACCAGTTCACGCCCACCGCCCCCAGGGTCCCGATAATCGTGGCGGTCAGCGCCGAGGTAAGGGCGATGAACACGCTGTTCCGAAAGGAGCGCCACAGGTCCCGCGAGTGAAAGAGGAGCTGCTCGTACCACACGAAGGAAAAGCCTGTCCAGCGCATCCCTTTTGACCCGTTGAACGAGTACAGGAAAAGTACGAGGAGCGGGGTGAACAGAAATACCATGGTGGCGGCAAAGACCGTGCCGGAAAAGAATGACCTCGTGCGGTACGCCCGTTTCGCGTGGCGCGCCGCCTCTCCCGCGGCGCCCCGGGGCTTGAGGGAGGTGATGGTCTGGTGGACCAGTGCGCGGAGGTTCACGGGCCCGCCTCCTTTGCCGCGTCTTTGGCGGGCGCGGTGCGCTGGGCCTCTTTCTTCTGGATATGTATCATCGCAAGTACGCCGGCGGTGGTAATGACCGTAAGCGCCATGGAAATGGCGGACGCAAGGGGCCAGTTGCGGGACTTCGTAAGCTGGTCAACGATGACGTTGCCGAGCATATACGAGTTGCCGCCCACAAGAAGCGGCACCGCATAGGCGCCGAATATCGGGATAAACGTGAAAAGCACCGCGGTAAAAAGCCCGCCCCGTATGTTGGGGAGCAGCACCTTGATAATGGCCGCCGGCTGGGACGCGCCCAAATCCCGCGCCGCTTCGAGGAGCGAGAAATCAAACTTGTCTATCGTCGAGAAGAGCGGGAGTATCGCGTAGGGGAGGTACATATACACCAGCACGAGGATAACGGCCTTCTGGTTGTAGAGAAAGTGGAGGCGCTCTTCGATAAGCCCCAGGCGCATAAGAAACTCGTTAAGAAACCCGTTATTCCCCAGAATGTTCATCCACGCAAAGACGCGGATGAGGAAGTTCGTCCAGAACGGGATGATAATAAGGAGGAGCAGCGCGGTCTGGTTCCGGCTGCGCGCCATGAAGTACCCGCAGGGGAGCGCGACGAGTATCGTAATGACCGTGGCCGCGAGGGACGTAAGGAGCGTTCGCGCCGTAATGACGGTGAAGTTGGGATTGCCGAGACTCCGGTAGGCGTGGAGGGAGAGTTCCCACTCGACCCCGCCGTACAGCCCTTTTTTGAGAAAACTGTACACGAGGATAATGAGGAGGGGGCCGAGAAAAAACAGGGTGAACCAGAGCGCCAGGGGGGATGCGTAGAGCGGCCCGTAGTTGCGGGCGCCGTGCCGCGTTTTCGCTTTCGCTTTCGCTTTCATTGCCGCGCCGCCACCACGTACCCGTCGTCGGCGCTCCACGAAAGGAACACCGCGTCTTTCCACACGATCTCCGGCCCCTCGTCGGAGTACGCGGCGTGTTGTTTAAAGACCCGCACGAGCGCCGTGTCCCGCACTTTGACATAGAACTTGGTCTGGAAGCCGGAGTATATGGGTTCGTCCACCACCCCTTGCAGAAGGTTGATGTCCTCCCGTTTGGTAGCGGGCTTTTCCTTTGAAATGAGGATTTTCTCAGGCCGCACCGTGAGCTTCACCGTTTGCCCTGCCGCAACTTCGTCAACGGTGGTTACTTTTACGCGCCCCAGTTCCGGCACGTCCAGTTCCACCATGTATTCCGGCGCGGGCGTGTCGCGTCCTTTCGCGCTTATCACCACGCCGTCAAAGAGGTTGGTTTCGCCGATGAACCGCGCCACGAAGTCGGTGGCCGGGCTTTCGTATATCTCGTGGGGCGTACCGACCTGGAGCAGGTCCCCCTGGTTCATCACCGCGATACGGTCGGAGACCGAGAGCGCTTCCTGCTGGTCGTGGGTAACGTAGATGAAGGTAATCCCGATTTTGTCGTGTATCTGGTCGAGTTCTATGAGCATGTGCTGCCGGAGTTTCGCGTCGAGCGCCGAGAGCGGTTCGTCGAGGAGGAGTACGCTCGGCTCGTTTATGAGGGCCCGGGCAATGGCGACGCGCTGTTTCTGGCCCCCTGAGAGCTGCGCGGGTTTTTTGTGCCCGTGGCCTTCGAGCTGCACGAGCGTGAGGTATTCGGTAACGTTTTTTTTGATGTCCCGCTGCGGGACACGCCGGAGCCGGAGGGGGAACGCGACGTTTTCAAACACCGAGAGGTGGGGGAACAGGGCGTAGCTTTGGAACACCGTATTGGCGGGCCTCCGGTCCGGCGGGAGGCTCAGTATATCTTTCCCGTCAAAGGTCACGGACCCGTTGTCCGGGCTTTCAAACCCCGCGATGATGCGGAGGAGGGTGGTTTTGCCGCACCCGGAGGGGCCGAGGAGGGAGAAAAACTCTCCGCGTTTTATCGCAAGCCCCACGTTATTCAAAACGGTAAAGTCCCCGAAGGATTTCCGTATTCCCTCGATAACCACATCGCTCCCTTTCAATGTTTCCTACTCCCTTATGCTATGCGTTTCTCTACCTATACTTTCTCAATTATGTATTTTTCCCCCCCCCTGTCAACCGTCTCCGACGGTTTCAAAAGCTTCCAGCGGAGCGGCTCAAAGCAAGCAACGTCCGTTTAGAGGCTGCCCGCCGGCGGCCCGTCTCCGACGGCTTCATAAGCTTCCCGCCCCGCGCCCCGAACAACGACTGTCCGCTTACCACGCCGCACCCTAAGTGGACTCCGCCGGCTTCGCCGCGGTATCAGGACGCTGTTTAAAACAGCCGGAGGCTGCGACGGCTTCATAAGCTTCCCGCGAAGCGCCCTCACGTTTTTCCCTCCGCATACCGTATCCCACCCGCAAGTCACACAACCGCGCCCCGAAGCCACACAATCACGCCTCCAAGCGACGCAATCACGCCCCGAAGCGACCCAACCGCGCCTCCAAGCGACCTAACCGCGCTCCCAGGCCACCAAAATCCGCTCCGAAGCCGGCAACGACTGCTTACGGCTACGCGCTTCTAAAGGGTCGGCGACTACTTTGCCGCGGTATCGGGACGCTTATGAAACCGTCGGGGACGGCGCCGGAGGCGGACCGCGCCTAAGCGGTCAACGACTGCTGAGAGTCGCGTGGCAGGACGCTTAGGGAACCGTCGGAGACGGCGAAATACGACACCAAACGGTACCAAACGGCGGCGTATCGCAGTAAACGGCGTACTATGCGAGTTCCTTCCAAGTCAAAAGTCATGCATT
>JAITHR010000135.1 GCA_031279895.1 Spirochaetaceae bacterium | reverse complement strand
TTCATCCCTGACTTGCGCATGAATGTTTTTACCGCGGAAATGACCATGCCCAACACGGAAATGACCATGTCTGAAACGCAAGGCATGACGCTTATGAAGCCGTCGGAGACGGTCGTGTGAGGCGTAGAGGGAAGAGGAAAAAAAAGAAAAGATTTTATCGAATTGCTATTGATAACTAGGGGTCGGGAACCTATACTTCCTTTGTCGTTTGTCGTTTGTCGTTTGTCGTTTGTCGTTTGTCGTTTGTCGTTTGTCGAAGGCCGAACTCTGCCCTGAGGGGCTCGCCGTTTCACGCATCAAAAACGTTTCATAATCCATCCGCCGGCGGCCCGTCTCCGACGGTTTTAAACAGCTTCCCGCGAAGCGCGACGAACCGCGACTGTCCGCATACCACGCCGCGCCCCTTACTACGCACAACAACGCGCCGCTCCCAAACCGCCCGCCGTTGCGCGAAGCGTAGCAGCGCCTAAGCAGTGCAGGTAAAGTAACCGGACACGGTGTTGCACCGCTTGGAAACAACAGGCGGCCATGCTGAAACAGCCGGAGGCTGCGGACACGGTGTTGCACCATTCGGAAACAACAGGCGGCCATGCCGGAACAGCCGGAGGCTGGGGTTAGCGGTCTACCTTAAATGTTATGGGGTACCGGTAATGAACCGCTACCGGCGCGTCGTTGGCTTTGGCAGGCTTTACCGTACCGATTTCGCTAAACGCACGCTTCGCAATCTCGCCAAAACCGCGCCCCGCAGGCTCCTCCCGCAATATGTCAATCCGGCGGATTACCCCCTGGGCGTCGATAAAAAGTTCAAGGATTACCCGACCCCCAAGACCGGAGCGGCGCGCAATCGGCGGGTAGTTCCGTTCAAGATACGCGGCGAGCGCCTTCATGTCAAAATCCGGCTTCTCGGAAATCTTGCCCATGGAAAGGTACTCAATCTCCTGGGACCGAACCTGTCGGGGCCGCGGCGCTGGTGTGAGCGGCGCAACCGCCTGATCCGGCGGAACCTCGTCTGTTTCTATCATCGTTTCCGCAACGGCCTCCACCGTGTTCTGCAATACCGGCGGGGGCGGCTCCTTTGGCGGGGGCGGCGGGGGCGGCGGCGTATCCTCCGCCACGTCAACGAGGCGCATCACCTGCGGTTCCGGATCCGGCGCTTCAATAAGCGTCTCCATCTTAAACGCGAGAAACAGAATAAGGAGGCCGTGAAGGAGCGCCACGATAAAAAAAAGCGCTGTCCGCAAGCGGTTCATGCTCCCTCCCTCCTACGGCGCGGCGGGCGCGGCGTCTTTCACCACAAAGCCCACGGCGCGGTATTGCAGATCTTGTAGCATCCCCAGCGCCGCGTTCACCTTCTGAAACGGCGTGTCCCGATCCGCGATGATATGCACCCGCGTGTCCGGCGCGTTTTGGTACGCCGCGATAACCGCCTCCTCAATCCGCCGCAAATCACGCGGCTCCCCGTCAAGGTACAGCGCGCCGGCGGTGTCAACCCAGATCTCAAGGTTCTTATCCGCCTGTATCTTCTTCGCGTTCTCCGCGGTGGGGTAGGCGATAAGCACCTCCCGCCGGTAGTTAATAAGGGAGACAAGCATAATGAAAATCAAAAGGAGAAACGCCACGTCGGACATGGAGTTGAGGGGAATAACATGACGCCGCCTTTCACGCCGTAACTTCACGCCCCGCCTCCCGCGTCCCGCGCCGGCATCATGGAAAAGGAAAAGGCTTCCACGTTAAGCCGCTGCGCCAGTTCCACAAAGGAAACCACCTCCTGCCAGGGCGCCAGCGGCGCGACGGAAAGCACCAGCGCCCTATCCGGCCTGCCCGCAATAAGGGCGCGGATCTCCTCCTCGGCGCGGGCGCGGCTCACCTCCGCGCCCTGATAACGCAGCGCCCCCCGCTCGTCAAGCTCGAAGCGGATAAGGTCTTCTTTAAGGATGAGGCGGGTCGAGTTCTTCTGGGGAAGGTTCACGAGAAAGCCCTTGTTGATGTTAAAGCCCGCGATAACGATGAAATAAATAATAAGGAGAAAGGCGATGTCGCTTGACGCGCTCGATTCGGGTAAAAGGCTTTTTCCGCGCCGGTTCAGTTTCATGAATACTCTTCCAGCGGGATAATATCCGCCTGCGAAGGCTTACGCCCCCCCCTTAGGCGCCGCACCGCAAGCTCGGTGATAAGAGCGGAACAGGTCTTTTCCACCTCAAAGGCAAACCGGTCTACGATATGGCTGAATAACGAGTGGGCGACCATGGTGATAATAGCGATAATAAGCCCGAATACCGTGGTGATAAGCGCCTCGTAGATGCCGTTGGCCACGATTTGGGCGTTTACTTCGGTAGCTTCGGCAATGGATTTGAAAGCTCCGATCATGCCGGAAACCGTGCCCAGAAAGCCGGTGAGCGGCGAGAGGGATCCCAGGGCCGTCAGAAAGTTAAACCCGTTCTCAAGGGCGTTGATGCAGGTCATCGCCTCGGACTCAACCGCCTTTTCCATCTGACGCTCCGAAAGCTCCGGCTTTCTGACCAGCGCGAGGAGGACACGCGCCCCCATCCGGCGCCTGGTCAGCGCCTCAAGGTACTTGCGCGCCCCGGCCAGATTGTCGGTTTTGATATAATCCTCCACCGAATCCTTAAGGTCGTGTAGCCGTAAGTTATGATACAGAAGGTACAGCGCCCGTTCCAACGCAATGGCCACTGCCGCAATCGAAAAGACGAGCAGGGGCCACATGAAAAAGCCGCCCATCTTGAAAAGTTCCAACAGAGAAAAACCGGTCTGCTGCGTTTCCATACTAAAACCTCACTTCGTTTCTTTTTATGGTATGTTATGTATTATTTTGCTTTTCGTAACGCATACCGTTCCGAAAGAAGCGTTACGATATACTCCCATTGATAGCGGGTGTATATCCACTCTCCGGCCTCTTCCCAGTCCCGCAGGAGCGCGCCGGAGTTGCGGAGCGTCCGCAGCTCCTCTGGAAACAGCGCCTCGGTATAGCCGGTATTCCACCGGATATCCTCGCCCCGCGCCCACACCGCGTTTTCCCGCACAAAAGACGCGGGACGCTTCGCGGGACGCACCGTCTCAGGCAGAACGAGCGGCTTCCAGTAGTCATCGAATTCCTTCCGTTTCTCAAAGCGCGGGGTATCCGCCTGGCCGCGCATCCAGTCGGTCAGGGCGGTAATCCGGTCCTGCCGGTTCTGGAGCCTCCCCAGCGCCTCGCCGCCTGTGAGTCTGCTTCCCTTGTGGCGTATCCGGCCTTCCTCAAGCCGGAGCGTCTCAATCTCGATAGGCGGGATACACCACAGGGTTCCCTTGTTCCCCGCTTCTCCGGTTTCCCCTCCCTCAACAAGAAACACGCCGGTTCCCGCAAGTTCAACGCTGAACTCGTTCCAGCCCGCTGCGGCGCCTTCAAGGAAATGCGCCCGCTTAAACCGGAAGCTGCCGTCCGGATCCGGCGCGGTGCCGTAAAGCCTCAGACAGGGAAAGGCGCGGAGGGTAATAACGACGTATTCCTCGGCACCCCGCCGAACCAGCCGCGCTTCAAGCGCCGGATCTTCCGAGCCGGCTGTAAAGAGCAGGTACTTCGCACGGGTCTTTTCCGCGAAGAGCGAGCCGTCAAGCGCCCGGCCTCCTATTTCCATTGTTTCCATGATGCCGGCGCACCCTGTTACGCACACGCAGAATGCCGCGCACGCCCACACCCAGGCGCCGCGTTTTTTTTGTACGCCCCGTTTACCGCCCATACGCGCTCCTCTTTCCGTTTTTCCTGTTTTTCCCGTTATGTATCCGCTCGTTCTTCATGCGTTTCATCTGTCCCGCCCCCTCTGTTAATACGTCCACTTGAACCCGACTGACGGCAGGGGCAGGGGTATCTCATAAGCCGCCGCGTCGCTGCCGGTTTCCTCTTTTCCGGTGTAGGCGTTAAACGAGGTATTGGCCTGGGCCTTGTACACGAGGGAGGTGAGATTCTCAATTGCCACGTATAGTTCCCCCTGACTCTTCCCTTTGGGGTTAAAAAAGAACAGGGAGACTTTGAGGTCAAGGGGAATGGACCAGGTGGTGCGCTCGGAGTCCGAGTACGACGAGGAGCGTTTCCATTTCTCGATGATCGTGCCGTTGGACGGATTTGACGGGTCGTAGGGGTCAAAGAGTAAGACCGGATAGCTTTCAATCGCGCCGACTGCCGGCTTGGGGCGTCCTGATGCCAGGCCGAATCGGGTGGTAACCGCCACGCGGGAGACAGGCTTTACCGTGAGAATAAGGTTGAGGTTGTGAAACCGGTGGAAAGAGGGGTAGTACCAGTCCCGCCCCACGGAGCTTGACGGGTCCCCCTGCGGGTTGCGGTAGCGGGCGTAGTTAAAAGAATAGGAAAGCCAGCCGTCCCAGTAGCGGGACTCGAACTTCTGGAGCATAAGGTCGAAGCCCGCGATAACCCCCTGGCCGTCGAACCTGAACTGGGCCACGTCGTCCCGCCCGGGCTCAAGGTTCCCGTACATATAGGCGCGGTCAAACACGTACTTAAAGTAGGTTTCGATGTTAAAGCTGAAGCCGCCTGCAATATCAATCTTGGCGCCCAGCACGCTCGTCCATGAGCGGTTCTGTCTGAGGTCGAAGTCCGCTATCCCGTACCTGCTCTCGATATAGGAAATCGTGTCGTTTATCGACGAGAAAAGGCCGGTTCCCACAGTGGCGCTGAGGGATTCGATAATGCCCCGATCTTCAAGAACCGTGAAATCAAGATTGAGACGGGGGTTTACCGCGGGATAGGTCTGTATGGAAAAATCCCTGCCCACAAAATAGATGTGATCCAGACGCAGCCCCAGTTCCGCACCGAACCGCCTGTCCGCGCTGGTGTACTCCGCCGCGGCGTAGAGGGAAGAGTTAAAAATCTGATTGGCCACGTCTATCGTGTAATAAAAGGGATAATGGAGGTAAACGTCGTCGGGAATACTGCCCGCAAGGGGCGGCGGCAGGGTGAAGTAATCTTTTACCGACCCGTACTGCCGCTCAAGGTTGGCCTCTATAGCGGCGCTGCTTGTAAAACGGGAGTACAGCTCCTGAACCCCGAAAGCAAAGAGCAGCCCCTTGCCGTAGTCCCAGTCAAAATCAGCTCCGGCCTGGACGTTCGCAACCCCTTCGGTGTCTTCGATATGGAGGGTTTGATCCAGATTATAATAGTCATCCCGTATCATGGGGATAAGGGCGGGCCACCGGTCGCGTATCCGTTCCTTAAACTCGTCGGAGTACCAGACCTGTATGCGGTCTTTCATATACCCCGCAACCGCCGCGTTGTGAAACCCGATGCCCGCGGTAGCCTTGAGCGCCATCTGGGGCGCGGGGTTCAGCGTAAAGCCCGCGATGAGAAACCCGATGCTGTTGTTCCAGTCAAACTTGAGGTTCGTTTCCCCCTTGAGTTTCCCGGGCTCTTCGTACCGGTTCTCAAACAGCGCCCCCACCCCGTCGGTGCCGATAAAGCCGTGGGCGCTCGCCTCAAGGTCCGCGGTAAACCGGTAGTGCGCGGACAGCGCCGCGCTCCGTATATACGGGGCGACCTTCACATAGTTTACCTCTTCCACAAAGAGTTTCGCAAACTCAATAAACGGGTCCCAATAGGTCGTTTTTCCCATGAGCATGATGCCCCCTTTGTTTTTTTTCCCCAAAGGGCCGAGCGGATAGGAGATATTAAGGTTCGCGGCGCTGGAGGAGACGCCCAGTTCCGCTTCCATCTCTTCCGACGAGGGGCTTCGGGCGGTTATTTCCAAAAGGCCGGAAATCGTATGTCCGTAGCGGGCTGAAAAGACGCCGTGGGAAAGGCGGGCGCTCTTTACCATGCGCGGGTCGAATATTGAGACCCCGCCGCCCCAGTGGTAGGGGCTTGAGATATAGAACCCGTCGAACACCGCGGTCAGATCCCCCGGCTCCCCGCCGCGGATAGAGGGCAGCGCGTTAAACATACCGGAGTAGCCCACGCCGGGGAGGAGTTTGATCGAGGTCATTACGTCTTCGACAATGCCGATTTCTGCTGTTTGGGAGAGGGCGCGGTCCGCGATGCCCACGCTGCGGCCTGTTCGGGTCTCGCTTTCTCCGGTGCGCCGCGCTTCGATGACCAGTTCCTGATGTTCCATAAAGGAGCTTAGGCGCAGCCCCAGAACGAGCGGCCCCGACGCGCCCGGCGCGATGACGAGCCGTCCGTTTTCATAGCCCGGGTACGCGGCGTGGATAACCACCTGGCGGTCAGCGGGCACCGGAATAACCGCTTTTCCCTCGGCGTCGCAGGTATATTCCTCCCCGTCCCACGAACGGATCACCGCTCCTTCGAGCGGAAGGTTCAGGTCCGTGTCTTCCACCGCCACCACCACCTCCTGAGGGTAGAGGGGTATACGGGCCGCAATGAAAAACAGCATTCCGAAGGCCCAGGTTCTCAACATTTTAAAAGAGGTACTCCCACGCACGCGCATTATGCTATTAAACACCAAAAACAAAATAATGTCAGCCCCCCGCAGCCTCCGCCGCCTCCGACGGTTCCATAAGCTTCCCGCGCCGCGCCCTACCCTAGCCCGCCCGCTTTGCCGCGCCTCTACGCAGACATTGCCTAATTTGCCGCGGTATCAGGACGCTTATGGAACCGCCGGAGGCGGGCCTGTTGTAAATGTGCGGAGGCATGGTATAGTTATGTATATGTATTATAGAACGGTTTTTATTTTTGATGCCGCGTTCCCGTCAGGGCATAGTTTGGGCAAACGGCAAACGGCAAACGGCAAACGGCAAACGGATTATAGGTACGCTCCCCCTACTTGTCAATACCTGTTCGATAAAATTTTATCTTTTTTTATTTTTTATATACGCTTCCTGCCTCACGCCTTACAGCCGGTCGGTCCGTATACCCATGCGCCGCACACGATAGTCTTTCTTAATAGAAGAAACAAATTTCCCCGCTTCGGGCGGGGGGTCATTTCGCTTTGGCAGGAGGTCTCCGCGCTGCGGGGGGGGCGGGCTTACCGGACAGCAAGCTTTACCCGGCCTCCGCATTGGGGCCTTCCGGCAAAGCGGGAGGCGTCTGCTGTAAGGCGCGAGGCGGGAAGCGTATGAAACCGCCGGAGGCGGCGCCGAAACACGGTTTTATCTATTCAAAATACCGCAAAACGCCGGTTTTACCGGCATACACATAACACATAGAAATTGACGGAGGTTGAAGTTGCGTCATCTTGTTAAAATTATTTTCTTAAAATTATTCGGTCCGTTTTTAAGAAGGCATCAGTTAATTCTCGATAGGCTGGATAGGGCTGATGTACGGTCGGCATCTGTTATGAGTATCCTGTCTGTTAATAACCCTATTACAAACTGTCCGCAGGCGCATGGAACACTGCGTAAAATACAGCAGGCAAAAACCAAGGTATTATTTGCCTTTGACCGGTTTTGCAAAGAAAACGGACTGGCATACTGGCTTCATGCCGGCACCCATCTCGGCGCAGTCAGGCATGGCGGATTTATACCGTGGGACGATGATATTGATGTGGCCATGATGAGAGACGATTTCGACCGATTTATCGGGATAGTCGGCAGGATGCCTCAAAACGGGAAAATACGGTATTATTGGTGTGGAGGATTTATAAAAATAAAATACACGGAAAAAGATTTTGTTTTAGACGCGGTGGATGTATTTCCTTTCCATCAATACTATAAACGGACCGACATTTCCGATGCCGGAAAATTAAAACAACGTATTGCCGAATATATTACTCCCAATCATATCTTATCGGCGCCGCTGTTGGAAATGCCGTATCACGGAACATGTGCGGAAATGAAAACCATGCGCGAAAAAATTATGGAAGGCAAATCTCCCGTTGTAGACGGTGATATTTTTGCGGTAAATTGCAACAAGAATATTTTTCGTTATGAATGGATCTTTCCGCTTTCCGTCATACCTTTCGAGGGCAGGAAACTTTCCGCTCCGAATAACGCGGATAACGTATTAGAAAGCCAATTCGGTGATTTTATGGCATATCCGCCGGATATGTATTTCGGACACGGTTCGGTCTCCGATAATTTAATGCATAACTGGAGAAACTATGAAAAACTGGACGGGTTTTTATCTATGGATGCCGCATTTATTTATGAACTGATGGCAGGTGTAAAAAAATGATAGTGGGTTTTACCAGCGGTAGTTTTGATATGTTTCATATAGGTCATTTGAACCTTATTCGTAGAGCGCGAGAGCGGTGCGACAAACTGATTGTAGGTTTAAACAGCGACGAATTTATTTACTCGTACAAGCATAAATATCCCATTATTCCTGAAGCGGATAGAAAGGAAATACTATCCGCCTGTCGCTATGTCGATGAGGTTATCATCAAAGATATACCTGACTGTTTTGGCGTATGGGAAAAATACCGTTACGATAAATTATTTATCGGATCGGATTACCGCGGCTCAAAACAATATACCGAATTAGACACGTTACTCAAACAAGTTAATGCCGAAGTGGTAATTTTACCCTATACCGAGAGCATATCAAGCAGCATACTACGAAAGAAAATTGATACTACTTAGGGATGCGTGGTTCGGGGCGCCGCCTCTACGCGGACGCCGCGTTGTTTGCCGCGGTATCAGGACGCTTATGAAACACCCTTCGGGTGTTGACAGGGAGGGGGCGTATCTTTCAAGATGAAGGCTATGATTATGCTTATTACCGGCGGGGTTAAGGCGGGAAAATCGCGGCGCGCACTGGACGTTGCCCGTGAAACCTGGGCCGCGCCGATCTCTTTTATCGCCACCGCCGAAGTTCTGGATCAGGAAATGGAAAACCGCATCCGCCTCCACAAGGAAGAGCGGAGGGCCCTGGGCGGCGAAGGCGGGTTTGTTACCATTGAGGAGCCGCTTGATCTGGCGAAAGCCCTGGGCCGCGCCGGAGATTATGCGGTGGTTGACTGTATTCCCATGTGGATAAACAACCTTATGTACTATAAGCGGGAGCCGGACTTCGTCCCGATGCTTGGGGCCTTCGTGGAAGCCATGCGGAACTGTATCGTGGTCAGCAACGAAACCGGACTGGGCAATATCCCCTTTGACGAACCGACCAGACGCTATAACACCCTCCTTGCC
>JAITHR010000167.1 GCA_031279895.1 Spirochaetaceae bacterium | reverse complement strand
GAAGGAGTATTGATGTATGAAAACAAAAGCGGTTCGTATCCACGGAGAGCGGGACCTGCGGCTCGATACCTTCGAGCTTCCCCCGTTGCGGGATGATGAAATACTGGGACAGGTGGTGTCCGATTCGATTTGTATGTCGAGCCATAAACTGGCGGTGCAGGGGGCGCGGCATAAACGGGTCAGGGATAACCTTTCTGAAAAGCCGGCGATTATCGGCCATGAGTTTTGCGGGGTCATTGAACAGGTCGGGGCGCGGTGGGCCGGCGCGTTTCGGGCCGGCGACCGGTTCGCCATCCAGCCGGCGCTGAACTATCCCGACGCCCGGGGACGGGGAACCCTCTGGGCGCCGGGCTATTCTTACCAATATATAGGCGGGGACGCGACTTTTATCATCATTCCGCCGGAAGTGATGGAGATGCGCTGCCTCCTCCCGTATACCGGCGACAATTATTACCTTGGGTCCCTTGCGGAGCCGGTATCCTGTATTGCCGGGGCCTTCCACGCCCAGTATCACACGAAAGAGGGATCGTATCGTCATGCTATGGGCATTGTTGAGGGCGGGTCCCTTATACTCCTTGCCGGCGCGGGGCCTATGGGTCTGGGGGCCATTGACTACGCCCTGCACAACCCCCGCAAGCCGGGGCGCCTGGTGGTTACCGCCAGGGACGAAAGCCGGCTGGAGCGGGCGGCGCGGCTGCTCACGGTGGAAGATGCCCGCAGAAACGGGGTGGATCTTATATATGTAAACACGACTGCCCTGGACGATCCGGTAGAGGCCCTTAAAGCCGTGAACCGCGGCGCGTTGTACGACGACGTGTTTGTGTTCGCGCCGGCGCAGCCGCTCCTTGAGTTGGGCGACCGGCTTTTGGCGCGGGACGGCTGTCTTAATTTTTTCGCCGGGCCTACTGACCCGTCGTTTTCCGGTTCCCTTAATTTCTACAACGTGCATTACGAGGGGCATCATGTTGTCGGCACTTCCGGGGGCAACACGGAGGACATGAAAGAAGCTCTGGCGCTCATGGCGGACGGGGATCTTAATCCGGTTTTCATGGTAACGCATATAGGCGGGCTTGACGCGGCGGCGCAAGCCACGCTGGATCTGGACAAGATTCCCGGGGGCAAGAAGCTCATCTATACCCACAAGAAGATGGACCTTACCGCGATTGACGACTTTGCGGAAAAGGGCATAACCGACCCGCTTTTCCGGCGTTTGGGGGAAATCTGCGCCGCGCACCGGGGCTTGTGGAACCCGGAGGCCGAAGCGTACCTCCTGGAACACGGAGACCCAATCTAGCCGCCGGCGCCGGAGGCACATAAGCGTCCTGCGAAGCGGCTGTAAGCGGGTTACGTCAGCTTAGAAACTGCGGGTCGCTCGTTATGACAACACATTTGGTAATAAAATCATTTTTGTGGTGGTTTCCGTGCTTCTATGGAGTCTTGCTTTTAAGTTATTGCACATGGGCAGGAAGGTACACAACGTTATCCCGCCGGATACCACGCCGCCTATAATCGGTATAGCCTTCCAGATGGATTTGAAGACGCTTTTTCCGGTCAGCCGGTATGAAAGGGCCACAGCTACTTTCAGCACTGTCTTATTAAACGCTTTTCCCGCTGCCATGGCCGCTACTTCTTTGGATACCTGACTCGCATAGAGTTCGGTTACGGTGACATTCGCATCCTCTATATCCGCCATAACTCCAAGGAGCAGGGTTATCAATGATTTAAAGTTATCGTCAACCAGAGGCATTTCCAAAAAACCGTATGTGTACGCGAGTTTTTGGGCCACCACAATAACATGATAATAGTATTGGGCAATATCCGCTGGAACGGTTGCCAGCATTACCAGTCCCCCGGGTATTCCTGTGGCAAATGACAATGAAGTGGTTATTCCAGCGTGGAAATTGATAGTATCGTCCGCTACTTTGTCCATCAACGCCACTTCCACGCCGGCAGCTGCCGTGCCTTTCGTAAATACCTTTTCTATGGTTGCCTGATTACAGTATTTACCAAATTCCTTTACAAGAAATTCGGCGCGATTAACCCGCGCTCCGGGAATCTGTAGTGCCGCTCCCAGCACATTGTACCATACTCCTACCATTTCGGTCGTATCCGCCATACATTCTCCTTACGTTAGCGCGTAATATTTATTGATAAACTGGCTCGCCAATTCATAGCAAGCCAGAACGTCCCTTTTATCAACCTGTTGGTATTTTCCATGACTTATGACGTTTCTCTTTTTATAGATCTCTCGTAATACCCCCGCTTCCACGCTTGAGATCACACATCTGTTCTCAAGGCCCAAAACCTTTTCCGTAAAAGAAAGGGGCGTGTTGAGCCGGCTGATATATTTTGTATGTAATAGGCCGACGACTCTTTCAAGTTCTGAAAATAGAAGCAATATGCCTCCATAGACCGCGACCTCATTCGCGCTTTCTATATTTTGCCGGATATTTCGTAGTCGGGTCTTTATATCTTTTTCTTTTTCATAATCCACGAATATTCGCTGTATTTTACGCTGATATTCGCTGTTTCCGTCCAATAACTGGGCCATATTAAACCCAAGTACCATTCCGCCAAGAAGACCGCCCATCAAATAATGATGATAATCGTTGTTTTCTTGGCGGTTTTCCACTTTTCCCCCGCCGATAGGTATACCAAAAATATGATAATCTTCAATATCTTCCATGAAAAGCCTTTCCTTATTTATTTTATAAAATATCTGATCATCAAAAAATATGCTTTTACCATAGTATCCTATAAACGCTTGTTTTGTCTATCTTTTTCTGCCACGATCCCGCGTAAAAGCGGCTGGCCGTCGTGCGAAGCGGCTGTAAGCGAGCGTTGCCGGCTTCGGAGCGCGTATCAGGACGCTTATGAAACCGTCGGAGACGGCGGAGGCTGCGGAGACGGCGCGAAGCGTAGCCGCGCCTAAGTAGCAACAGTGAAGTAAACGGACACGGTGTTGCACCATTCGGAAACAACAGTGCTGAAACAGCCGGAGGCTGCGGCTAGATACCTAGCTTTTCAAGAGTGGCTTTGGCTTTCCGCACGAGGGAGCTGTTCTTTTCCTCAAGGAGGGCGCGGATCTCCGGCGCAAGGGAACGGAAGCCGTTACGAAGCGCCATATCAAGGGCGCAGGACTTTTCGATGACCCCGCCGGAATTGAGAAAGCGCCGCGCCACCTCTTCGACCCTGCCGGTTTGCGCCGCGCTTATCACCTTAAGAAAGCCGTTATAAAGGGCGGTCTGGTTGCGTTTCTTCGCGTCATCCATCTCCGCCGCCACCCTGTCCGCGTAGGTTCCGGCGTCGAGGGATACGAGGGTTTCGGCGGCCAGTAT
>JAITHR010000131.1 GCA_031279895.1 Spirochaetaceae bacterium | reverse complement strand
GCCGGGGGCGGGTTGAAATAAGGGGCGTTTCGGATTATCCTCATACAGAGATTACTGAACGTATAAGGGTTTTTATTGATGAAAAAGTATCTGGTACTGCGAATATTCGGGATTTCGGCGCTGTACGCGGGGGTCCTGCTCCTCCTGGGAACCATCCAGTTTTCCGGTAAAGGCGCGTTTACCAAACAGGCGGGAAACCTCCTAATCGCCGGCCATTACCGTTCCCAGGAACATCCCAACCAATACGTCCTTGCAGGCGGTATCAGCGTCTCCTTCGCGGGCATGGAGTTCGGCATGACCGGCGTTGAAGACGGGTTCGGCCTCGTGAAATCCGACGGACAAAAGGAACCGGCGCTGCCGGAAACCATGCTCGTCTCCGGCACTACCGTATCCTTCGGTCTTACCGGCGGGAGCTCGATCGTGTTCGCCGCAGACGACCAGAGCGGACTTGGTATAACCGTGTCCCTCGCGCAAGGGGTCGAAGCGCTGACCCTTCCCTATAAACCCCTTAAAACCGCGAAAATCCAAGACCAGGCCGACGGCCAGCTTGTAGTCGTTACCGACGGTCTTAGGTACCGGTTCGGAAGAAGCCTCGGCAGCACGGAACGCCGCGCCCTCACCCTCGCGTCAGACAACCCCGCCATAACCTACCAGACGGTTCCCGAAACGCAGGAACTGGCGTTTAACCCCAAAGACTTTATCATCCCCGCCGGGTATGACCGGCAGTCCTATGACAAGGTTATATCCCGCTGGCGGGACCAGTGCTATACCCTTTGGAGCAGGAGCATGGCGGGCAGTAACAACGAGGACCTGGCGGTGGCGTACATCGGCGAGGCGGCGGCCAGGGGAACCTACAGCGCGGCGGTGGCAGCGGTCCCTTCCGGGTTTCTCAACGGATCGCGCAGAACTTACGAGTCGTGCGTGTTTCTGGGGCGCCTTGATCAGGGCTTGCGCTCCCTCGCGGCGGCGGAGCAGGAAAAAACGGCCCGCCTTTCCCAACTGATTACCGAAGGGTCCCTGGATTTCCTGCGGGAACCCCGGGTGTTCGCGTACCTTGCGGCGCGGGGAGAGGAGGGGCTTATCGAAAAGGCGGCGGATCTGGTGCGGAACATGGACACCGCCGCGATCTCCGCCGATATACTCGTCGGTATTCTTGAAGGATATACCGATTGGAGCGGCGCCTTCGCGGAAACGCCCAATCCCTTCGGAGACGCCATCCCCCAAGCCTATCTCGTCATTGCCCAAGGCATTAAGAAGATCCCGCCCGGGGACAAGGTGTTCGTGTTCTTCGATACCGCCGACATAGCTTTTAATCTCCGTCTGGGGAAAGCCCTCATGGTATACGCCGAGAGCGCGGGCAATAACGACTGGGCCGCCATAGGGCGCTCCCTTGTCTCTTCGGTCGTCGCGCTTGCCTCGGACACGGGAACCGCGCCGGCGCATCTCCGCCTCTCGCCGGACGGCGCCGCGCAGGAGCACGGGGACTCCCCGCGCCTAAGCGCCGCCGGTCTGTACCGTATCCTTACTCCCGGGGAAAACTACCCCCGCGCCGCACGGATACAGGAGAAGATGTGGGCGTGGACCGGCGCGTCGGACCTCATCGTAACAAGGGAAGACGCCGTGCTGGATATTGCCGTAACCTTTCCGGTCGGGGAAACCCACTTTCTTCTGGTTCGCGGCGTCCCCTCCCCGAACCGCCTCCAGCTATACGACATGGATTACCGGACCGCGCCGGACTTCGAGCGGTACAACTCTTCCGGCTGGTCCTATTCCAGCGCGGAGCAAACCCTGCTTATCAAGATGCGCCACCGTTCCAACGTGGAGCATATCAAGATATTCCTCCCCGCCCAGCAGCCTCCGCAGCCTCCGGCTGTTTCAAACAGCGTCATGCGGAGCGGCTCAAAGCCGGCGGAGACTGCTTAGAGGCGCTGCCCGCCGGCGGCGGTGGCACAAAAGCGTCCTGCGGAGCGCCGCACAGCTGGCGAAGACTGCTTAGAGGCGCTGCACGAGAAGCTGTTTGAAACAGCCGGAGGCTGCGGAGGCTGCGGAGGCTGCGGAGGCTGCTAGAGAAGACTTTGCTCGTCCCCTATGGTGGTGATGGAACCATGCCCCGGATACACCGTAACCCGCGCATCCATCCGAAAAAGCCGCTGCAAGCTCGCCGCAAGGGTGTTCCAATCCCCGCCGGGAAGGTCCGTGCGCCCGATGCCGCCGTTAAAGAGCGTGTCCCCGCTCAACAGGGTGCGGGACTCCGCATGGTAAAACCCCGCCGAACCCGGACTATGCCCCGGCAGGTGGAGTGTGGTAAAGGGGCCTATCCGGTCCCCTTCGGAGAGGAGGCGGGACGCCGGCGGGAGCGGCTCCCAGAGCGCGTCCACATAGGCGGTATCTCCCACCGCGGCGCGGAAGCTCTCCTGATGGACCGGCAAAGACGCGGGACCGAGGGACGAAGCGTCCCCCTTATGGATGGCGATTTCCGGCGCCAGACCGTAGGCGTCGCGGTAATAGGAGGCAACGCCGGCAAGTCCGGCTACGTGGTCAAAGTGGCCGTGAGTAAGGAGGATATACCGGGGAAACAGGCGGAGCCGCTCAAGACGGGCGGTAATGACCGCCGGGTCCGCCCCGGGATCGACGAGTGCGCATAACGCGCCTTTGGCGCTGTCCGCGCCGGTATACGAAGCCCAGGGGCCCTGCGCCCACAGGTCGTCTTCTTCTAACGGCGCGGGCAGCGGGTACACCCAACAGTTCACCGCAAGCGCGCCTACCACAATATTCGTAATCATAAACACTCCCTCTCATACTATTTTTCCCATAGGCTTCCCGCCACGCGCCTCTAAGCAGTCTTTCCTCGCTTTGAGCCGCTTCGCATGACGCTTATGTGCCTCCGCCGCCGGCGGCAGCCTCCGGCTGTTTCAAACGACTTCTTGATACGCGCCTCTAAGCTGGCGGAGACTGCGTACCTCTTTTCTAGGGAAGAATTGGGGGAACCAGTTCCCCCAAACCCCCTATCAGCAGGTTCCTGCGCCGCGCCCCGAACAACGCGCAACCCTAACCACGCCACGCGCCCCTAAGCTGTCTCCGCCCGATTTGCCGCGTACCACAGGACGCTTATGTGCCTCCGCCGCGGGCGGCGGGGTTGTAGAGAAAACGCTTGATTTTCTGCTGGGCGTTTTTTTCAAAGCTCTCGCGCCTTACGGTAAAATCAGTTATTTTCTTGTATGAAACCAGCGTGCGGTTTATCCGCTCTATCTCGCCCCGTATAACCTCATAGAGGAACCGGTCGTCCAGCTCGCGGCCCGGATAATCCTCCGCAAGCGCCTCGAAGTGCGGTACCGCCACCGCGCATATCCGCTCCCCCTGAAACTCCCGCTCCCGTTGCCCGATAACCAGCACTTCCCCCACCACGCGGGAACCTTCAAAAGACTGCTCGATCTCCTCCGGGTAGATATTCTTGCCGCCGGAGGTAACGATGAGGTTCTTTTTCCTGCCGTTTATAAAGATAAACCCCTTCTCGTCCCTATACCCCAAATCGCCGGTTTTAAGATACCCGTCCTCGGTAAACACCTCTGAGGTGGCTTCGGGGTTCTCGAAGTACCCGAGCATAAGGGACGGGGACTTGACCGCAATTTCCCCGACCCCCTCTTCGTTCGTATCGATGATTTTCACGTCCGTGTATTTAACCGGCAGGCCCACCGAGACGTTGTTCTTGTGCCAGGGGGTATTGACGCTTATAAGCGGGCTGTTTTCACTCATCCCGTAGCCGTGGACCATATTAAATCCGAAGGAATCAAAGAAATCCGCGGTCTTGGGACTGAGCGGCCCGCCTCCGGCCACCATGATTCGTATGGAATGGAGCCCCGCTTTCTTACGGATAAACCCGAAAACCAGCCTGCCGAACCCGATACGTCCCTTTTTCGCCTGATCCAGCGCCACGCCCCGCAGCCGGTCGAGAAAAAAGCGCAGAAGCGCGGGAAGCTTTTGGTATTTCTGATGTATGGCGTTCATCACCTTGTCATAGAGGAGCGGCACCGCGATAAGAAACGTCCCGCCAGCGTCCTTAATATCCCGCACCACCACCTCTCCCACAAGGCGCTCGACGATTATGGTGGAAGCGCCGCAGGAAAAGGGCGCCAGAAAGGAGCAGGTGGTCGGATAGGTATGGTGGAGGGGCAGCACGTTGATAAACACGTCCGAGGGAAACCCCCGCAGGGATACCACCGCGGCGCTCGTATTGGCGATGATGCCCCGGTGGTGGAGGGTAACGCCTTTGGCAAAGCCGGTGGTGCCGGAGGTAAACACGACGGACACCGGATCCGTTTCCGCAATGTCCGCGGCCCCGGGGAGCGGCACCGCGCCGGCGTCCTTTCCGAAGTCCGCGAAACCGCCGGCAGGCCCGCCGCCGCTTATGCAGAGGCATACGGACAGGGGGACTTTTCGTTCCGCAAGGGACGCGGCGAACCGCTGTTTTTTGTCCGAATAAAAGAACGCTTTGGCCTTGGTGATACCGATGATATTAAAACATTCCTGCTCGGACACCAGAAAATCAATAGGAACAACCACAAGCCCCCCTATGGCCGCGCCGAGCCAGACCGCCATCCATTCAGGCCGGTTCTCCGCCCAGAGCGCCACGCGGTCTCCTTTCACAAGCCCCGCGGCAAGAAGCCCCCGGCTTATCCTTCTGGTTTCTTGGGCGAGTTCGGTGAACGACCAGGTGGTAAAGTCCTTCTGTTTTCCCGAACGGTAGAAAAGCGCGGTTTTATCCCGCCATTTCTGCTCGATACCGTCCAGCCAGGCAACGAAATTCGGATAAGGCATATCCGGCCACGCCGCAAGATATTCTTCATAATCCAGCATAGTATCCAGAATACCATCGAATATCCGGCTACGCAACCGTCTCCGCAGCCGGCGGCGCCGGTTCCAAAAGCGTCCCGATACCGCGGCAAACCACTCTCCGTCCGCTTAGAGCCGCAGCCTCTCCGACCCGCGCACGACCGTCCCTGCCCCGCGGACAATCGTCCCCGCTTCGGCAACACACCTCCCCGCTTTGGGGACACGGCTCCCCGTTTTGGCACCAAGCCGCCCCGACTTAGCACCACGCGCCTCCGCTTCGGCAACACTACGCCCCGCTTTGACGACACCGCTCCGCACTCTGGAGGTGCGCACCTTTACCCCGGAGGTGCGCACCTTTGCCGTGCGGGTGCAAGCCCGCGCCGTGCGGGTGCAAGCCCGCGTGTTGCGGGTGCAAGCCCGCGCTCTGCGGGTGCAAGCCCGCGTGTTGCGGCGCGTGTTGCGGGCTTGCACCCGCGGGGCAAAGATGCGCACCTCCAGAGTGCGGAGCAGTGTCGTCAAAGCGGGGCGTAGTGGTGCCGAAGCGCGGGGACGTGGTGCCGAAGCGGGGAAGCGTGTCCCTGAAAC
>JAITHR010000186.1 GCA_031279895.1 Spirochaetaceae bacterium | reverse complement strand
TGCGCAAGTTTATGTTGGACTTGCGCAAGTTTATGTTGGACTTGCGCACGTTTACTCTGGCCGGACGTCCGGATGCTTTGTCCGGACGTCCGGATGACTTGGACGGGCTCCCGAATACTCCATTCGGGCTCCCGTTTACTCTGGACGGGCGCCCGTTTACTCTGGACGGGCTCCCGTTTACCTTGGACGGGCTCCCGTTTACTCTGGACGGGCTCCCGAATAACTTGGACGGGCTCCCGTTTACTCTGGACGGGCTCCCGTTTACTCTGGACGGGCTCCCGTTTACTCTGGACGGGCTCCCGTTTATGTTGGACGGGCTCCCGTTTACTCTGGACGGGCTCCCATTTACCTTGGACGGACTTCCAGCCGAAGCGGAGAGATACCCGCCCGAAACAGGAGAATTTCCGTTTGTCGCGGCCACGTCTGTTTCCAGGGCGGAAATGAATCTTTCCAGGGCGGAAATGAATCTTTCCAGGGCGGAAATGAATCTTTCCAGGGCGGAAATGAATCTTTCCAGGACGGAAATGAATCTTTCCAAGGCGGAAATGAATCTTTCCGGGACGGAAATGAATCTTTCCAGGGCGGAAATGAATCTTTCCAAGAGCGTTTCGGGGCGTATTGCGGGACGTTTTTTTCTATACGGCTTCCTGCTATGCGGCTCAAAGCCGGACTGTCAGCTGACCGTCTTTGTTCGGGGCGTAGCGCATGACGCTTATGAAACCGCCGGAGACGGCGCGAAGCGTAGCCGCGCCTAATCAGCAGCCAGCGAAGTAACCGGACAGGGTGTTGCACCGTTCGGAAACAACAGGCGGCCATGCTGTGCCTCCGGCGCCGCCGGCGGACAGGGTGTTGCACCATTTAAGAAACAACAGTGCTGTGCCACCCGCCGCCGGCGGGCGGAGGCTGGGAGAAATTGTTTGACAAGGGATTGTTTCATGTGGTATTATCACCCAAGGTTACATGATTTGGAGGAAACCATGCGCAAAATGCGGTTCGTAATGACGGTTCTGGCGGGATGTATCGCCGTAGGAGGCGTGTACGCCAAGGGGAAACCCGCTGAAACGGGAAGCAAGACCTATGAGTTAAACATCGCCCATATTGTCAACGAAGACAATATCTGGCATAAAGCCAGCGTGTTCTTCAAAAACGACGTGGAAAGCAGATCCGGCGGCAGGATAAAGGTAAACATCTACCCCAACAGCCAGCTCGGTACGGAAATCGACGTGATAAACTCGATTATGACGAACGGCGGATCGGACATAACCTTTACCGGAGAAAGTATGCAGAGCGTCGTACCCGAAATGGGGGTGCTGGGGGTGCCGTACCTTATGACCTCTTCGGAACAGCTCAACAGGGTCGCCACGGGTCCGGTGGGAAAACAGCTTGAGGGGCTGCTCGTCAAAGACGCGAATATGCGGGTGCTGGGGTACTTCGAGCGGGGGCCCCGGAACGTAACGTCCAACAAGCCCATCCGCACGCCGGCGGACATGAGCGGCTTTGTTATCCGCGTACCCGCGTCGCCTATAACCGTGGCGGCGATGGAGGCTCTGGGCGCCAAGCCCACGCCCATGGCCTTTGCGGAAGTCTTTACGTCCCTGCAACAGAAGACCATTGACGGTCAGGAAAACCCGCTTGCCATGATTAAAACCGGAAACTTCTACGAGGTGCAGCAGTACCTCAACAAAACCGAACACCTCCGGTCGTGGGTGTACATCGTGCTGAATGAAACGAAGTTCCAGTCCCTGCCCAAAGACCTTCAGGATATAGTCGTCGACGCGGGAAAGAAAATGCAGGCCCACGAACACGAACTGTTCCTTAAAGACGAAACCGAGCTGGAACAGTTCCTTGCCCAAAACGGCATGACCATCGTATCCGACGTGGATCAGGCCGCGTTTGCCCAGCAAGCCGGATCGGGAGTGGAGAAAGTGCTGCCCGCGAAAATCAAACCCCTCTATGATCAGATCAAATCCACAAACTAATTCTTTTCCCTAAGCGGCCCGCCGGCGGCGCGTAGCGGGCGGTATGAGAGACAGGCGCTTTGCGGGAAGCTTATGGAAAAAGCTTCCTGTCCCGCGCTCCGAAGCGGGCGCGGTCAGTTTAGAGGCGCGGTCAGCTTAGGAAAAAAATAACAAAGAAGGAGGACCGCATGGTTCGGTCGATTGCGAAAGCCGCGGACAGGGTGCTGACGGCTTTCGCGTGTGTTTTTGTCTGTGCCTTCTGCGCGACCGTTATTATCCAAATCGTGTGCCGGAGCATCCCCTTCCTCCCCATCCCGTCATGGACCGAGGAGCTTGCCCGCTACTACTTTATTTACGCCGTGGCCTGCGCCGCGGGCCCCGCGGTACGGGCAAACTCCTTTGTGGCGGTGGATATACTCACCGGCTTTATGCCCCGACAGTCAAAGCGCTTTTATACCATAGTCCTTAACGGCGCGCTGTGCGCCTTCGCGGTGTTCTTTGAGACCAAATGCGCCGTCCGCTTCGCGTTCCTGCGGGCAAGAATGGTTTCTACCGCCATGGAAATACCGATGCAATGGATATATTTCGCCCTGGTAATCCTTTTCGGTATGCTGTCTCTCATGTACGCCCTGGAAATAATCTCCCTGTGCCAAGACGCGGGAGCGTGGGAGGGGGAAGAAGAGGGGAAGAAATGAGTTTTGTCTGGCTTCTCTTTACCAGTTTCATCCTGCTCCTCCTCTCCGGCGTGCCGGTGGCTTTCTGTCTGGGCATTTCCGCGGGCATCTACTTCCTTGTTACCGATATGCCCCTTAACATGATGGCCCAGCGGTTTTTCTCCGGTCTCGACTCGTTTACCCTCCTCTGCGTTCCCGGCTTCATCCTCGCGGGAAACCTTATGAACGCCGGCGGCATTACCGCGAGGATCGTCGGGTTCTGCAATAAACTGGTGGGACACATCCGCGGCGGTCTGAGCCTTGCCAATATCGTGGCGTCCATGATATTCGCGGGCATCTCCGGCACCGCCGTCGCGGACTCCGCCAGCCTCGGCGGAATCCTCATTCCGGCGATGAAAAAGGAGGGGTACGAGGCCGACTTCGCGGTGGGCGTTACCGCGGCATCAAGCTGTATCGGCCCCATTATCCCCCCGTCCCTCCCCATGATTATCGCCGCCACCCTGACCGGCCTTTCGGTGAGCAAGATGTTCGTCGCGGGCATCGTGCCGGGCATCCTCATGGGATTCGGCATGATGGGCGTCTCCTACTTCGTTTCCTGCAAGCGCGGTCATCCCAAAAACGAAAAACGCGCCGCACTACGGGAGGTGCTCGGAAGCGGCAGGGACGCTTTCTGGGCGCTCCTTATGACCGTGATTATCCTGCTGGGTATCATCGGCGGAATCGTTACCCCCACGGAAGCCTCGATTATCGCGGTGGTGTACGCGCTCTGCGTGGGCTTCTTTGTCTATAAAGAGCTGACCTTGCGGGACATCCCCCGCATTTTGAAAGAGTCGATTATAACCGCCGCGTCGATTATGGTGCTGGTCGGGGGCGCCAACCTCTTCGCCGAAATCATGTCCAAAGAGCAGATCCCCCAAATGGTGGCAAACGCCCTTCTGGGCGTAACCCGCAGCCGGTTCCTTATCCTGCTCCTCATCAACATACTCCTTCTGTTTGTGGGCTGTTTCATGGAAACCATCGCGGCGCTCCTCATCCTCTTTCCGGTGCTGTTACAGGTGGTGGTTTCGGTGGGCGTACACCCTATTCACTTCGGGATTATCATGGTGCTTAATCTGGTGCTGGGATTAACCACCCCGCCGGTGGGGGTATGCCTCTTTGTTACCTCCAGCATCGGGAAAATCTCTTTGGCGCAGGCGGCGCGGGGGGTCTTCCCCTTCCTGATCGTCAACCTGGTCGTGCTTTTCCTTATTACCTATATACCGGTCCTCACGCTGGGGCCGGTTTCGCTCGTCTTCGGAACCCGGTAGCGCCGCGGGAACCGCCGGCCCTTGACAGGCGCCGCGATCTCTGCTATGAAACCGGGTATGAAAAACAAGATATGCGCCCGTGCGGGCCAAAGAAAATCCGTTGTCCGGCTTACCCTTACCGCGCTCTTCGCGTCCCTTATCACCGCCGGAACCTTCATCTCCCTCCCGATACCCGGATCCCCGGTGCCGGTGGTACTGCAAGATATGTTCGCGCTCCTTGCGGGCCTGGTCCTGGGCCCGGTACTGGGCGCCGCGTCGGTGGGGCTTTACCTTATCGCCGGCGCCTTGGGCGCTCCGGTATTCGCCGGCGCGTCCGGCGGGATAGCCCGCTTTCTCGGTCCCACCGGCGGCTACCTCATAGGCTACCTCTTCAAGGCGCTCCTGGGCGGCGCAATCGCCGGACGCCCCAGGCCCGAGGCGCCGGTTTCCCTGCGGCGCCTCGTCCCGGGCATCATCGCCGGAAGCCTTGCGGTCTACGTGCCCGGGGTATTCTGGCTTAAAATCGTGCTTGACGACACGGTGCGCGGCGCACTTCTAAAGGGCTTTGTCCCGTTCCTCCCCGGAACCGTGCTTAAGGGGGTCTTCGCGGGGATTATCGCCCTGCGCCTGCGCCGCATAACCGCGGACCTGCTCGATGGCTGAGCCGCTCTTTCTCCTCCAGAACGTTTCCAAAGTATTCCCCAACGGCACCGCGGGCCTCTCCCGTATCAACCTTGCCGTTTTCCCCGGAGAATGTCTCCTTCTCGCGGGCTCGAACGGCTCGGGCAAAACCCTCCTTACGCGCATTATGACCGGCCTGGTCCACGCCAGTGAGGGGGAAGTCCGGTTTCAGGGGGTACTGCTGGAAAAAGCGCTCGACGCGGTGCGGCGGACCGTGGGGCTGGTGTTTCAGGATCCGGACTCCCAGATAATAGGCGAGACGGTGCAAGAGGACGTGGCCTTCGGGCCCGCGAACCTGGGGTTTAAGAAAGCGGCGCTGGAAGCGCGGGTTGCGGCGGCGCTCGAAGAATCGGGCTTGGCCGGCAAGGAGGACTTCCCTCCCCGCCGGCTTTCAGGCGGGGAAAAGCGGCGCCTCGCGGTGGCGGGTATTCTGGCTATGGGATGTGAGGCGGTTGTCATGGACGAGCCGTTTGCCAACCTTGACTGGCACGGGGTTACGCAGGTTCTCGCAATCATCCGGCGCTTAAAGGCCCGGAAAAAGACCCTCATCATCCTTACCCACGAACTTGAAAAGGTACTGGCCTTCGCGGACCGGCTCGTAATCCTCCACAAGGGGCTGCTGCGGGACGACGGCGCGCCCAAGGAGGTAATCGACCGGCTCGACCCTTCCTACGGGGTACGGGACCCGCGCGCGGTCTACGCCGACGTCGCGGACTGCACGTGGCTTCCCGCCGTTTGACAACGCCCTACGCCTACAGGCCCGGGCGCACGGCGCTCCACCGGCTCCCCGGGGGGGTAAAACTCCTGGGGCTTCTTTTCTTTTCCGTCATTCCCGTATCCCCGCTGTTTCCCGCCCCCGGAAGGCTCGCGGTCGTGGCGCTCCTCCTTATCGCGGGGTCCCGCGCCGCGAAGATACGCCCCTGGGAACTCTTACGGGGCAGCGCCCCGATTACCGTAATGGCGCTTCTTGTCATTGCCTTCCGGTCTTTCCGTTTCGACCGGGAGCGCGGCGGTTTCACGCCGGATTACCACGGCTTTACGGCGGGCCTCTTTTTCGGCGCCGGACTGGTGCTTTCTTTCGCGGTCGGCGCGCTTTTTTTCTCCGTTACCACCATGACAGAACTGCGGAGATCCCTTGACGCGCTTCCCGCGGCGCCGCGCCGTCTCTTCTCCCGCCTCACGGGAAGCCGTTTAAAACCGCCGGAGGCGGGCTGGAGCCGCCTGGGGCTCGGCATCTCCCTTATGCTCGGATTTCTCCCGCGTTTCTTTGAAATCTGGGAAGAGGCGCGGGCCGCGTATCAGGCGCGGGGGGGCGGAAAAGCCGGACACTTCCGCCTTATCCCCCTTGTTACCGTGCGTATGGTGGAACTGGCCGCTGAAACCGCCCTGGCCCTGGAATCCAGATCCCTTTTCTCCGCCGCCTCCGGCGGTTTTAAACAGCGTCCCGCAAAGCGCCTCTAAGTAGTCCGTGTCCGCTTAGCCGCGCTCCGCATGAAACTTTTGTGCCACCCGCCGCCGGCGGGCCGCCTCCGGCTGTTTCAGCAGGGCCGCGTGTAGTTTCCGAATAGTGCAACACCCTGTCCGCCGGCGGCGCCGGAGGCACAGCATGGCCGCCTGTTGTTTCAAAGTAGTGCAACACCTTGTCCGGTTACATTACCCCTTACTGCTTAGGCGCGGCTACGCTCTCGCGCCGTCTCCGACGGCTTCAAACAGGGCCGCCTGTTGTCTCCAAGTAATGCAACACCGTGTCCGCCGGCGGCGCCGGAGGCACAGCAAGGCCGCGTGTTGTTTCCAAGTAGTGCAACACCTTGTCCGGTTACTTCACTATTTCCTGTTTAGGCGCGGCTACGCTTCGCGCAACGGCGGACGGTTTGCAATCGGCGCGGTGTTATGCGCAGCAGCCTCCGGCTGTTTCAGGCGATTTTCCGGCTACCTTAGACAGCCTCCCAACCAATACGCGCCGAATTCCCGCCATGACAAACGGGAGCCCGTCCAGAGTAAACGGGAGCCCGTCCAACATAAACGGGAGCCCGTCCAGAGTAAACGGGAGCCCGTCCAACATAAACGGGAGCCCGTCCAGAGTAAACGGGAGGCCGTCCAAGTCATCCGGACGTCCGGACAGAGCATCCGGACGTCCGGACAGAGCATCCGGACGTCCGGACAGAGCATCCGGACGTCCGGACAAGTCATCCGGACGTCCGGCCAACGTAAACTTGCGCAAGTCCGTCGTAAACGTGCGCAAGTCCATGACAGACGGGCGCACGGACGCAATGGGGAGCGGGGGTTCTCTGTTGGCGTGAGAACCGCCTGCGGCATTGGTACGCGGGAATGGTTTGTTCCCGTTCAAGAATGAGTTGTTCCTGGTCAAGAATGGGGCGGGATTGAATCAGTTCGGGGCAAACGGAATCCCCCGCGTGTTACGGGGGAACCCCCGCGTGTTAAAGGGGAGCCCGTCCGGGGTAAACGGGAGCCCCGCCAACGTAAACGTGCGCAAAACCGCCCTATCCTTACACGGGGACGAGTCATTCCTGGTCAAGAATGGGTTGGAAATAGTCATGGCCGCGTTGGAAACATTCGTCTGCGCTCTGGAAACGAATGTTTTTAAGTTGGAAACGAATGTTTTTAAGTCGGAAACGAATGTTTTTACTCTGGAAACATTCGTCTGCGCTCTGGAAAGATTCATTTCCGGCTTGGAAAGATTCATTTCCGCCCTGGAAAGATTCATTTCCGTCCTGGAAAGATTCATTTCCGCCCTGGAAAGATTCATTTCCGCCCTGGAAAGATTCATTTCCGCCCTGGAAAGATTCATTTCCGTCC
>JAITHR010000150.1 GCA_031279895.1 Spirochaetaceae bacterium | reverse complement strand
AGGCTGCGCGAGAGCGTAGCCGCGCCTAAGCAACAGCCAGTAACGTAACTGGACACGGTGTTGCACCACTTGGAGGCAACAGGCGGCCATGCTGAAGCCGTCGGAGACGGGCCGCGCCTAAGCAGCAGCCAGCCCGCTCAATGGACAGGGTGTTGCACCACTTGGAGGCAACAGGCGGCCATGCTGAAGCCGTCGGAGACGGGCAGCGCCTAAGCAGCACCGACTCGCTTACCGGACAGGGTGTTGCACCATTCGGAAACAACAGTGTTTGAAACAGCCGGAGGCTGCGGCCATGCTGAGACAGCCGGAGGCTGCGTTGAATGTTTGGGGCGGGCAGTGGTACGATAGCGCGATAAAACGAAAAACGAAAGGAGTGCGGATATGACGGATAGGGGCGCGGTTCCCGTGCGGCGGGTCTATGTGGAAAAAAGAGCGGGTTTTGACCTTGAGGCGCGGATACTGAAGAGGGAACTCTCGGAGGTTCTCGCCGCTGCGGGCCTCGGAACCCTTACGGGGCTGCGGATACTGCGGCGTTACGATGCGGCGGGCATTGAAAAGGAGGTCTTTGACCGGGCGGTGTCCCTGGTGTTCTCGGATCCGGCGCAGGACGAGGTTTTCGCGGGATACGAGCCGCCGGTCGGTGCGGATGAAAGGTGGTTCGCCCTTGAATACCTCCCCGGACAGTATGACCAGCGTTCCGATTCGGCTGAACAATGCGTCGCGCTCCTTAGCGGCGTGCGACCGGAAGTGAAGACGGCTACGGTGTACGCGGTGCGCGGGAACCCGTTGGTTTCGGACGCGGCGTGTGCGGCGCTGAAAGCGTACCTCATAAATCCGGTGGATTCCCGCGAGGCGTCCCTTTCTTTTCACCGCGAAGAGCCGCCGGAGGTTCGGGACGTTCCCGTAGTAAAGGGCTTTGCCCGCGGGACGTGCGACGCCGGCGCCTACGGGCTTGCCCTGTCCCACGGGGACCTCCGGTTCTGCCAGGCCTATTTCTCCTCCTGCGGGCGGGACCCGACTCTGGCGGAGTTACGGGTTATCGACGCCTACTGGTCGGATCATTGCCGGCATACCACCTTTACCACGGCGCTCGATTCTATTGAGGTTACCGCAGCTGACGGCCCCCTCGCGCCGGAGATACAAAACGCCCTGAGACTGTATGAGGAAGCCCGCGAGCTCGTGTACCCGCACGACGCGCCGCCGCGCTCCCTTATGGATATGGCCACCATCGGCGCGAAGGTGCTCAAAACGCGGGGGCGCCTTAGGGACGCTGACGAGTCGAAAGAAATCAACGCCTGCGCCCTGCGCGTCGAGGCCGCGTTTGACGACGGGTCAACGGAACCCTGGCTGCTCCTTTTTAAGAACGAAACCCATAACCACCCCACGGAGATAGAGCCTGTAGGCGGGGCCGCGACGTGTTTGGGCGGAGCCGTTCGGGACCCCCTTTCGGGACGGGCTTTCGTGTACCAGGCATTGCGGATAAGCGGTTCCGCGGACCCGCGGGAGGGCGCGTCGGAGACCCTGCCCGGAAAGCTTCCGCAGCTTACCATAGCGCGGGGCGCGGCGAAAGGGTATGCGTCTTACGGGAACCAGATCGGGATTGCCACGGGCCAGGTGGCGGAACTTTATCACCGGGGGTTTCTGGCGAAACACCTGGAACTGGGCGCGGTGCTGGGCGCGGTTCCCCGTAGCTGGGTGCGCCGCGAGGATCCGGCCGCCGGGGACGCGGTGGCGCTTATCGGCGGGAAAACCGGACGGGACGGCATAGGCGGCGCGACCGGTTCCTCGAAGGTCCATACCGGCGATTCGGTGCGGAGTTCCGGCGCGGAGGTGCAGAAGGGAAACCCGCTTGAAGAGCGGAAATTACAGCGGCTGTTCCGTAACCCGCAGGTTACGCGGCTCATAAAGCGGTGCAACGACTTCGGCGCCGGCGGCGCGGCGGTGGCGGTGGGCGAAATCGCTCCGGGCGTGTCCATTGACCTTGACGCGATACCCAGGAAATACGCGGGGCTTGACGGTACGGAACTCGCCCTCTCGGAGTCCCAGGAGCGTATGGCGGCGGTGGTCTCACCGGAGCACGCGGAAACACTCATCCGGTACGCCGCTGCGGAAAACCTCGACGCCGCGGTTATCGGTCTGGTTACGTCCGGCGACGGGCCGGAGGCGGGGCGGGAACCCTATGACCCGAAAACGCCGGACGCGGGACCCCGCCTCACGATGACCTGGCGCGGGAAAACCGTTGTCGACCTTTCCCGCCGGTTTCTCGACACGAACGGCGTACCGCGCTCGGCACGCGCCGCGCTTCCTTCTCACGTGCGCCCCGCGTCCGCGGCGCCCTCCGCGGCGGCAACAGCGCTCCAAAGGCTGGAAGCGGAGCTCGGTTCCCTGCGGTCTGGAAGCCGGCGGGGGCTTACGGAGCGGTTCGACGGGTCAGTGGGCGCGGATTCGGTGCTGTTCCCCTGGGGCGGGGCCGAGCAGGGAACGCCGGAATGCGGCATGGCCTCGCTCCTCCCCGTGCTGGAACCGCAAAAAACGTGCCGTACCGCAAGCCTTATGACCTTCGGCTGCGACCCCGCGCTGGGCGCCCGTAACCCCTATCTGGGCGCCCGCGGCGCGGTGCTTGAGGCGCTCACCAAGTTCGCGTGTCTGGGCGGGAACCCCTTTCAGAGCCGGCTTTCCTTCGAGGAGTATTTCCCCCGACCGGAAACACCGGAAACCTGGGGACTTCCCGTGGCGGCGCTCCTCGGCGCGCTCGAAGCCCAGATAGAGCTGGAGGTGCCGGCAATAGGCGGCAAAGACTCCATGTCCGGCACCTATCGGGACCTGTCCCGCGGCATTGACCTCTCGGTTCCGCCCACTTTCGCCGCGTTTGCCGTGGGAACCGTTAACGCGGCGCGGGTCCGCTCCGGCGCCCTGAGCGGCGCCGCGGGCAATCATATCCTCCTCCTCTACCAGAGGGGAAAAAAGCGGGAAAAACCCCTCGCGGCGTTTAGGGATACCCTTTCGCTCTTCGGCGCGATCTCCCATACGGTCGTTTCCGCCTATCCCGTGGGAGCCGGCGGCATTGCGGCAGCCCTTGCGGTTATGGCGTTCGGTAACATGACCGGCGTCGAGGCGCTTGGCCGGCATCTGGACCTCGTGGACCACGAAAGCTGTTACGGCGCCGCGCTGCTTGAAATCAGCGCGGACAGGCTTGCGGAAGCGGAGGCAGTCCTTAAAGACGAACAAGACGGCAGATACGGCGCCGCCTGGGAGCGCGTTGCCCGGACTGTTCGGGAGCCGGTGTTCCGCGTCGTACACGAAAGGGCTACCGAGTCCTGTTCCCTTGAAGAACTCCGGCGGGCCTACGAAGCGCCCCTCGCGCAGGTATATCCCCAGACATCGGACGCGGAAGACACGCAAAAAACCGTTCCCCTGTCGGTTGCGCTTGCCGCCGCGCAGGGCGCCGCAGCCGCACCTTCCTATAAAGAGAAGGTACTGACGGTTTTCCCGCAGATTTCCCGTCCGCCCCTGGTGGTGCTGCCGGTTTTCCCGGGTACTAACTGCGAATGGGACATGGAGCGGGCGTTCCGCAGGGTTGGCGCGGAGGTCCGGCAGGTGGTTTTTCGGAACCGGACGCCGGAGGACGTTGAGAACTCCCTTTCAGAGGTGGCGCGGGCGGTGCGCGAGGCGCGGATTGTGGGGCTTTCCGGGGGCTTCAGCGCCGGGGACGAGCCGGACGGGTCCGGGAAGTTCATTGCCGCGGTGTTCCGGTCCCCTTTGGTGCGGGACGCGGTAACGGATTTTCTTGAAAAGCGGGACGGGTTCATGCTGGGGATATGCAACGGGTTTCAGGCGCTCGTCAAACTGGGGCTGCTTCCCTACGGGACGTATCGCGAGCCCGACCCGTCCATGCCCACCCTGACGTTTAACGCGATAGGCCGCCATGTTTCCCGCATGGTTCGCACCACGGTCGTATCCGTCAGTTCCCCGTGGCTCTCGCTTGAGACGGTCGGCGCGGTTCACGTTATTCCCGTAAGCCACGGCGAGGGGCGGCTTGTGATACGCGAGGACGAGGCAGCGGCGCTGTTCCGTGCCGGCCAGGTTCCCTTCTGCTACGCGGACCGCGCCGGTCGGATCGCCCTTGGGGAGCCGGACAACCCGAACGGCTCGGCCTTCGGGATAGAGGGGCTTACGGACCCGTCCGGCAGGATTCTGGGGAAAATGGGACACTCCGAGCGGCGCGGCCTTTTTACGCACCGCAACATTCCGGGCAGCAAGCGCCAGCACCTCTTCGAGGCAGCCGCCGGCCCGTCTCCGACGGCTTCAGCATGGCCGCGTGTTGTTTCCAAGTAGTGCAACACCTTGTCCGCAGCCTCCGGCTGTTTCATAAGCGTCCCGCACAGCGCCCGAACAACGACTGTCAGCTGACAGTTCGGCTTTGAGCCGCATAGCAGGAAGCTGTTTAAAACCGTCGGAGACGGCGGCTGTTTCACCGTCTCCGACGGCTTCATAAGCGTCATGCGGAGCACGGCAAACCAGTCGCCGCCCGCTTTGAGCCACGGTCTCCCCGCCGTAACCACGCCTGTCTCCAACTTAAAAACATTCGTTTCCAACCTGAAAACATTCGTTTCCAACCCGCGCATGAATGTTTCCAGAGTAAATCTGAATCATTCCAACGCGGCCATGACTATTTCTAACCCATTCTTGACCAGGAATGACTCATTTCTGACCAGGAATACTTCATTTCTGACCAGGAATGACTCATTTCTGACCAGGAATACTTCATTCTTGAACGGGAACGGTTCGTTTCCGTGTAAGACCGCGGCGGGGAGAACCCGCGCCAAAGCGGGAATCCGGCGGGCCGGCTTATGAAACAGGGCGTTTGTGCCGGCGCCCCGCGAAGCCGGCGCGGAAAGAGGGCTTGTCATTATGCGCGGGAAAACGCATAGTGGCGGTATGCGTGTAATCAGCGTGTTGTGCCTTGCGGCGCTCCTTTCGTGTTCCCGCACCGAGCCGCGTATCCCCTACGGCGTGATAAAACTGGTGTACTATCAGGAACAGAGCCGGCAGGAAGAGCGGTTTTCTTTTTTTGTGCTGGCCGAAGACGACGACGGGATAGAAAACCTTGAGACCCTCTCCCTGTATCACGACCGTGAGGGGCTGCGCTGGGTTATGACGCCCGAAGACTGGGTGGTGGTGGAGGACGAGGGGAAAACGTGGATAGGGAGCCGCGCTATTGCCATGCCGGGAAACGAAACCCTGCCGCGGGGACAGTATCGGGCGGCTTTGGTGAATAAGGGCGGGGACAGTACCGAGCGGACCGTTACGTTTGACGCGCCCGAAACCCCCCGCTATCCCTTTCCGTCTTTTACCGTTGCAAACCGGCGCTACGCGCTCGATTCCCAATATCCGGCGCATTTTTTTCTCTGTTACAATCAGGCCGGAAATCTGATACAGACCGTCTGGCTTGCGGCGCCGGAGGGGGACCTGCGGGACCTTAACCTGTCGTCTGACGTCAAAACTCTGGCGCTGTGGGCCGAGGACGAGGAGTATCAGACCGCCGCGCTCACGGACATACAGCCCGCGTTATAACCGCTTACGAGGGGAAAAGGGGGAAGAGCGATGGAGAGGGAGCGGATAAAAAGTTACGTGCTGCGCGGCGGGCGCATGAGTGCGGCCCAGAAGCGTTCTTACGACGCGCTGTTTCCCCGATACGGCATTGCCTTTGACCCGGAGCGGCGCCTCGAAGGTAATCCGCTCGTGGTTGAGATAGGGTTCGGCGCGGGCGCGGCCACTGCGGAGATTGCCCGGCGTAACCCCGCGGTGCGGTACGTGGGCGTCGAGGTGTATCGTCCGGGTATAGGCCGTCTCCTTTGGGAAATCGAGCGGCACTCCCTTGAAAATATCCGTATTATCGAACATGACGGGGTGGAGGTGCTGGAGCGCATGACAGCCGACCGGTCGGTGGACGCCTTTCATCTTTTTTTCCCGGACCCCTGGCCCAAGAAGCGCCATCACAAGCGCCGACTGGTAACCCGTCCGGTTACGGATATGCTTGCCGCCAAACTCAAGCCTGATGGCTACGTCTATATGATTACCGATTGGGAGGATTACGCTGACTGGGCGCTGCGGGAGCTTTCCGCGACCCCGGGCCTGGTCAATGCCTATGCGTCTTTCGCGCCGCCGCAGGCATGGCGGCCCCTCACGAGGTTTGAGCGCAAGGCCCGCGCCGAGAGCCGCCCGCTCCG
>JAITHR010000130.1 GCA_031279895.1 Spirochaetaceae bacterium | reverse complement strand
TACAAGCCCGCTCACTGGACAAGGTGTTGCACTACTTTGAAACAACAGGCGGCCCTGTTTAAAACCGTCGGAGACGGGCCGGAGGCTGCGGAGGCCTTGTTTGGAACAGCCGGAGGCTGCGCGGAGGCTGGGGTTGCATTATTCCGCGGTTCGGGGCATAGTGAAAATACCCATGACAACAAATCAGGAAGACGCGCTCTATGAATTTCTTGAAAGCCGCATCGAACCTTTTACGCCGGAAGATGCGGCCACGTATATCCGTAAACAGTCCGGTTCCAGAACGGGACGCCTGGCCGCCGAGATCGCGACGCTGCTTGAGTACCGCAACATCGCCTTTCAGATGGAAGGGAGAAAATGGCTTACCAGACGCGGCTGTTTCCAAAACGCGGTCTTTGCCGTAACCCCCTCGCGCCTTGAACTCCTTAACGGTATTCTCATTCCGGGACACCGGTGCCTCCCCTTTGCAAATCCTATGCTCCTCCCCAAGGATTATCTTTTTTTCTGGGACGATATGTGTATCGGAGCTACGCGCATGGAGGGTGCGCCGGAGGAGTTTTACCCCTACTATACCCTGTACGGGGAAGAGTACGCCCCGCAGTACATCGTCCGGGACAACCCGGAAAACGAGGCGGCGTTTAACGACGACCCCTACGAGGACCCGCCGGAGGTTTCGATACAAACCCTCGATATGCGGGAGGTGTACCGGAAAAGCGGGTTTGTGCCCGGGGACCGGTTCAGGGTGAGCATTATTGATTGGAAAGACGGACACTTTCTCATTGAAAGGGTCGCGCAGGAAGAGTGGCCCGCGGAAGCCCTGCAAGAATGGGCGGACACCGCGGAGCGCGGGTTTTCCGAGTCCTTCGAGCGCCTGGGTCCCGGAGGGTCCACGGACGAGCAGATAACCTACGCCTACTGGTACGGCGGGGAGAGGATGCGCCTCACGCCGGCCTACGCGCTTGAAGAGCTGCTCTACCGGAAGACCGACCGGATTGAAACGGCCTCCTACGGCATTGAAACCCGTTTCTGGTACGCGGGAAAAGAGATACCCGACCGTCGGGAGATTGAGAAAAGCAGCGTCATCCCTGACCGGACCATGGTGGAAGACATTCTTCTTAAAAAGAAAATCCCGATTTCGGAGTTTGTGGTCAACGCCTACATACGGGACGCGCTGTTTCGGCGGGACGCTGATTTCTCGCCGATTATCGAGCGGGTCGTGCCGCATTCGATTGATATAAGCGATGCGGAATGGGAGTTCCTCGCGGCCTACATCGCCAAGGCACTTACCCAGATTCAGGAAGAGTATACCGACTTTTCGGACAAGCGTATGGGGCCCGTGCGCCAGCGTATCGGGGAACTGCACACGGCGGTTATTGACCTTACGGCCCGCCTCCGGCAGGGGAGTCTCGATTCGTCCTGGCTCCCCAAGCATACGTTTATCATCCTTTCGCAGATACAGAACCACGCGGCCAACGTGCTTGAAGACCTCGATACCAACGAAGTCATGCCGGAGCATGACCTCGAAATCCTCGATAATTCGGTGGACAGCATGATCGATACCTATGAAGACATAAAGGAGATGATAAACGAGGCTATCGACGCCTTCAGGCGGAACAACCTTTCGATCGTGAAGCCCCGCTCCGACGCGGCGGAACAGGGGCGGATTGTGCAGATAAGCATCGGCGGGACCGATATATGGCGGCGCGTGGTGGTCCCCGAGACCTGCCGGCTTGAAAAACTCCACAGGATTATCCAGCGGACTTTCGGCTGGAGCGGCGCCGCCGGTTTCCGCTTTTCCGCGGACATCCCCCTGCATACCAAAGAAAAGCCGAAACGCGAGGTGGTTATCTCCATTTCCAAGTTCAGGAACAAGCCGGAGGGGACCACCAAAACCGAACGGGACCTTACTACGCGCCTTCCCCTTAGTGATTTGGGGATGCAGGGGGTTGGCGAGCTTTCCTATGAGTACGGCGCGGTATGGTCCCTCAAGCTCATCCTCCTTGCGCGCCTTGAGCTTGACAGGGATACGCCGGTCTGCTGTCTTGCCGGCGCGGGCGCCGCGCCTCCCGAAAACATTGACGGGCCCGTGGCGCTCCGGCGCTACCTTTCTTTCCTTGAGCGCGGGACCCCTCTGGAGCAGCAGGAGGCGCGGAAGGTTTTGGGCGCGTCCTTCAACGCGGAGCTGTTTGACCTTGACGGGTGCAACCGGCGCCTCAAAGACTTTCTCGAAAGTCAGGACAAGGGACTCGGCGAGGAGGCGGAACAGGATGAATGAGCGCGCCGCCCCACTGAGCCGGCTTATCGAGCGCGGAGGCGCGGCGCGGCTCGTGCGGGCCGCCACGGTGCGGGAGGCGGTACGCAGTTTCGTCTCCGCCATAGACGTACCGGAGGGAATGGACCGCGCCGGCCTTATTACCGCGGTGCTGGAGCGCGAGGACCTCATGCCCACCGGCGCGGGACACGGCATCGCCCTGCCCCACCCGCGCTCGCCCCTCGCCGCCGCGCAGCGCGATCAGTTCGTGGCGGTCGGCTTCCTTGAGCCTCCGGTGGATTGGTACGCTCTGGACAGGGAGCCGGTCCATACCTTGTTTCTTATCGTTTCCTCTTCCGCACGGGAACACCTCCGCACCCTTTCGCACCTCTATTTCTTTTGCCAGAAAGACTCCTTTCAGCGCCTTCTACGGAGGCGCCCGCCGGCGCAAGAGATTATCCTGGCCGTACAGGACTACGAACAGCCTCCGGCTGTTTCACCGTCTCCGACGGCTTCAGCATGGCCGCCTGTTATTTCCGAGTAGTGCAACACCCCGCCGGCGGCGGGTGGCACAGCACTGTTGTTTCTTAATGGTGCAACACCCTGTCCGGTGAGCGGGCTTGCACAGCCCAGTCGCGGCTACGCTTCGCGCCGTCTCCGACGGCTTCATAAGCTTCCCGCGGAGCGCCACACAGCTTAAGACACACAGCTCCCCGCTCTGCGGGTGCAAACCTGCGTGTTGGCGGGAGGGGGTTCCGCCTTGGGGACAGGGGGTTTTGCCTTGGGAAGCGGGGGTTCCGTTTCGGACACGCCGCTCCCTGTTTTAGGGTGCGGGAATTCCGTCACGGAACCCCGGAATTCCGTCCTGGAAATTCGGAATTCTGTCACGGTAATCCGGATTTCTGCTTTGGAAATTCGAATTTCTGTGACGGAAATACCGGTGTAAACGCCGGGACCGCGGCGCATAAGGCTTCGTAAGTGTAGATTACAAAATGAGTTACCGCCCGTCTCCGACGCAGCCTCCGGCTGTTCCATAAGCGTCATGCGCCGCGCCCCTAAGCGGGCGTTGACTGCTTTGCCGCGGCCCGCAGGAAGCTTATAGAACAGCCGGAGGCTACCGCGCACAACAACGCACGGCTCCCAAGCCGCCCGCCGTTGCGCGAAGCGTAGCCGCGCCTAAATAGCAAACAGTGAAGTAACCGGACAAGGTGTTGCACCATTAAGAAACAACAGTGCTGAAACAGCCGGAGGCTGCCGGCGGGCGGTTTACTTTAAAGGGGGGCGCAGGTATAGTTATTGGTATCTAGCTGTTTGGAGGAATACTATGGCGGATAGCCTTAACCTAAAGCCGCCGGCACAGCGGTTCATCTGTGCGGCGCGGCGTGTCGGATTCGGATTTGCCGCGCAAATCAATGGAAAACCACCGGTCCCGCGGGGATTCTTTCAAGACGTACCCGGCGGCGCGTCCGACGCCGCGGCCCGCGGGTAAAGGGTCCGCTATGCCCGGATACCCTTATTCTTCTTACCCTCTTGATTTTCGCGTAAACGATCACCGTGCGGAACCGGGCGAACGCCTCGCGGCGCTGCGGGAGGCGGCGCGGGGCGGGGTGAAAACCGGCGAAGTAAACAACCATATCCATACGATATACAGTTTCAGTCCCTACACGCCCAGCATGGCGGCGCTTCTTGCCGAAAACGCCGGACTGGAAGCCGCGGGATCGGTGGATCACGACTCCGTGGGCGCGGCGGAAGAAATGCTTGCCGCGTGCGCCGCCCTGGACATAGGGGGCTGCTGCGGCTTTGAGGTGCGGGTGAGTTTCAGGTCCGGCCCCTTTCGGGACCGAAAAATCAACAATCCCGACTCCGAGGGCATCGCGTACATGACCGTTCAGGGCATACCGGAGCCGGCGCTTCCCGGTGCGCGGGATTTTCTCGCCCCGCTCCGGTCCGCGCGCCTTCTGCGGACATACGCCATGACCGCACGGCTTAACGACCTCCTCGCGGACGCGGGCTTTCCCGCGTCGGAGCGTATTGATGCGGAGGAGGACGTTCTCGGGCATTCCCAATACGCCGCGGGCGGCGGCGTAACCGAGCGGCATCTCCTGGCAGCGGCGGCGCGGCTTTTTATCCGGCGCCGGGGCAAAGGCCCGCAGGTGCCGCAGGACCTCAAAACGAAGTTCGGGTTTTCCCTGCCCGCGGCGATAGAGAAAAACCTCTCGGATCCGGCAAACCCCCACTATCTTTTTGACCTGGTGGGGGCGCTCAAAACGACGCTCCTTCCGGCGGTGTTCATACAGCCGGAGGAAACCGAGTGCGTTCCGGCCAGAACCGTTACGGATTTCGCCCGTGCCATAGGCGCGGTGCCGGCGTATGCCTACCTGGGCGACGTCGGCGAGTCCCCCACCGGGGACAAGGCGGCGGAACGCTTTGAGGACTCGTACCTTGACGAGCTTTTCGCGGAACTTTCCGGTCTGGGCTATTGCGCCGTAACCTATATGCCTCCGCGCAACTCGCTTGAACAGCTGCGGCGGGTGCGGCGCCTCTGCGCGGAAAAGGGGTTCATGGAGATCTCCGGCGTGGACATCAACAGTTCCCGCCAGTCTTTCTCCTGTCCCGAAGTGCTGCGCCCGGATTTCCGCCATCTCGTTGACACCACCTGGGCGCTTGTCGCCCATGAGCGGCTCGCGTCCCTTGATTCGGATCTGGCGCTCTTTTCACCGGAGAACCCGCTCCGCTCGGAGCCGCTTTCCCGGCGCCTTTCGGTCTACGCGGCTCTGGGGCGGGAGCTTGACCGCGCCCGTCCGCGGGAGTCCGCCCTTTCGTTAGCAAAGAAACTGCAAAAAGGATAATATAGAACTATGGACATATTTTTAGCGCCCTTGATACGGGGAATAGGTATCAATGTTTCAGGGGAAAGCCGCGTGGTCGTTCCCGGGGAGACCGGCGCCGTGCCGCCGCAGGCTTTGCAGGTGGATTTAAGCGCCGTGTGGGGCGAGCGGTTTGACGAGTCCGGCGCGGCAAAGGTCTTTCAGGAGTCCTATACCGCATGGGAGTTCGACATGGCGCCTGCCGGAGTCGAGGCCGCCGCGGCGCCGCATCGGAAAAAGCAGCCTACCTGCGTGGCGGTCAAGCGGGGGCAGTCGATTGAGGCGGTGTATTGGATAGACGAAGACCTCGACAAAGCCGAGCGCCGCCGTCTTTCCCAAGACGCCACCCCCCAGGAGTACGCCGGTTCCGTAAAACCGGATCTCTCGGCGCGAAGGCGGGCAGAGGTGGTGAAGAACAAAATCGCCCTGGTAACCGGCGGCGCGCAGGGGTTCGGCGCGGAAATCGCACGGGGGCTTGCCGGATCCGGGGCCACGGTTTTTATCGCGGACCTCAATCAGGAAGGGGCGCAGCGCCTTGCGGACCAGATAAACCGGGAAGAGAAACGCGCCGCGGCGATTGCGGCCACGGCGGACGTCGCTGACGAAGCTTCCATGGAGGAGCTGTGCAGGACCGTGGCGCGGAGAACCGGCGGCCTTGATATTTGTATCAGCAGCGCGGGCATCGTAAAGGCCGCAAGCGCGCTCGACCAGGACCTTGCCGCGTTTAATCAGGTAACGGCGATTAACTACACCGGCTTTTTTCTTATGGTAAAGCACTGCGCCCGCCTCATGCGCAGGCAGTTCTGGACCGCGCCGGAATGGAAAACCGATATTATTCAGATCAATTCCAAGTCCGGCTTGGAGGGTTCCAACAAAAACAGCGCCTACGCGGGCGGGAAGTTCGGCTCCATAGGGCTTGTGGAGAGCTTTGCCCTTGAGCTTATCGAGTATAACATCAAGGTAAACGCGGTCTGCCCGGGCAATTTCTTTGACGGTCCCCTGTGGTCAGATCCTGAGAAGGGACTTTTCTCCCAGTATCTCAAGACCGGCAAGGTTCCGGGCGCCCGCACCGTCGGGGACGTGAAGGCTTTTTACGAGGCAAAGGTTCCGATGGGGCGCGGGTGCACCGGTTTGGACGTCATGCGGACGATTTACTACATTATCGAGCAGGCTTATGAAACCGGCCAGGCCGTACCGGTTACCGGCGGCCAAGTCATGCTCCACTAATTTCTTTCTGTCTGCGCCGCGCCGCGAAGCGGCGCTTTCAAACAGGCGGCCATGCTGAAACAGCCGGAGGCTGCGGCCAGACTGAAACAGCCGCCGTCTCCGACGGTTCCATAAACGTCATGCGCCGCGCCCCGAACAACGACCAACCCCCTTACAACGCGCAGCTCCCGAACCGCCGGAGGCGGGCGGTTAGGGGTCGAAGAAAGGTTCTGCCGGTATGCGGACCAGGTTGACAAAATGACCGGGATACCGGCCCCGGAAGTACGAAAACGAAGTCTCCGCCGCGCTCTCAAAAACCGCTATCTGAAACGTGCCGTACTCGTTGAAATAGGGAACCAGCGCGGCCACATGAAAATGCTGCCTGATGCGCGGCACCGCCGAGCCGGTTTCGCTGTTCACCGACGCGAGGTACAGGGTTCCCGGCTCGTCAATCGCAAGGGTATAGAGGAGGGGCTGAAGTCCCTCTATGCTGAAACCCGCGTTAAGAAGGAAACTGGGATACGAGCGGATCGAATTGCCCGCCGGATCCCGCGCAATGAGCGCGGAAAACGGGCAGGACTGCACCTCAATCTCCGCAAGTTTCCCGAAATCCCTGGAGGACAGTATGGCGCTAAGGGCGGCTGACGCGAGGTTGCGCGTCCAGTCAAGGCCGAAAAAGGGATCCCGCAGCGGCTCGTAGGGTTCGGTAAAAGAAGACCCCCGATCCCCGAAGGCTTCTTTTAAGGGCGGAATAGCGAGGCGCTTTCCGGTAAGGGGCCGCAGGATGCCGTCAACCATCCACTTGGCAAAGCCGGAACAGTTAAGCCCCGCGCCGCCCTCCTCCTGGGCTTTGAGGTTTGCGATATACACATACGTTCCCGCGTCGTCAATGGCGCCGTCGTCACGGAAGGAAAGCGCCGGAAGCCGGGCTCGAACCTGCGCCATAAAAGCCCGCAGGTCCCGATAGTCATCCGGCTGCGGGTCAAGGTACCGGCGGGGGAACTGGCCGGCGGCGGAAGCGAGCGCGTCCTCCACGGGAAGCACGAAAAGGCGCTCGATAGAGTAGGGAATAGGCAGGGAGCGTACCACATAGGCGTTGTAAAGCACCATATCCATCACGCACCGGTCGAAAGACACAGGCCGGAACTGGATGTAGGTGTAGGGATCGCTGCGTAGAAAGACGCGAATCCGCGCCGGCGCGCCGTCCGCCCGCCGCCTCGTCAAAATCCATGACCCCTGGGCCCAACCGGTGTACGCGCCGTTCCGCTCCCGCGCCAGAATAACCATAAACTCGTCCCGTCCGGCTTCGGAGCGCACCTGTATCTTCCCGCCCCCCGCAAGATCGTGGACAAACGACTTCATGCTTAAAACCCGCTCCGGCGTTTCGGTAAACCACGACCCCCGCAGCGCGAGACGCAGGGAAGAGTCGTCGGGTATCTGTCTGGTCGGAAGGTCAAGCCCCGCCGCGGGGAAGGGAAACGCCGCAAAGACCATACACAGCGCCGCTACCCGGAGGATACGCCGCAGTTTTACCGGTTTCGGAGAGGGTGTGGGGGGTATGGGGGGTATGCATGATAGAGACGGGAGAGATGGTAGAGAAAAGGATTTTGAAGTCATAGCCCTTTAAATATAGGGAAAAACGCGGGGCCGTACAAGAGCCGCGCCGGACAGCAGGGCGCGGGGCCTTCCACTTCCCGCGCCACCGCGAGGGCGTACCGGTTTTTGCGCGGGTCTTCAAGCTCGTAGAGGTACGCGCACACCGACAGGGCCGGTGAGGCCGCCTGTCCCCTTAATTCCCCGGAGTCCGAAACAAACGACGGAACGCTTTTCATGGCGAAGACCGACTGCCCCGCCGCTTTGAGGAAACATTCTTTAAGGGTCCACAGGGAATAGAAGCGCAGTCTTCGCGCTACCGGATCCGGCGCGTCTCGAAGGTAGCGCCGTTCCGCGGGACGGAAAAACCGGCGGGCCACGGGATACCGGTCTTTGCGCGGGTGTATCATCTCAATATCGCATCCGACCCGCAGGAGCGCGCCGGTTCGGGCGGATCGGGCGGCGGAATAGGCCGCGCACGCCGCGTTTCCCGAATGGGAGACGCTGAAATCCCCCCGCCTGTCCGTAAAATAGGGACGCCCCTGCCAGCCGCGCCGGATTTCTCCGTCTCCGGCCAGAAACGAGAGGAGGGAGCGCGCTTCGGTGTGGGCGTCCTCTTGGTTTGACAGGTGTTTTAATCCTATATACACTATATCCATGCGACCGGTTCTGTTTTCTGTCGTCTTTCTGGCGCTTTTTTCCTGCGCCTCAAGCCCCCGCCCCGCTGTTTCATTAACCGGCGCGGCGCGGTATACCCTTCTTGACCCCGCGTACCTCGAAACGCCGCTCGACGCGCCCCAGGAGATTACCGGCGTGTACGGCAGCCGCGAGATTACCATGCGGGCGTGGGTTCTGGCTGACGCGGCCTCCGTGTCAATGACGTTCTTTGACCTCTTCGGCGTATACCTGGGGGAACTTTCTTTTACCGAAGACGGGATTTCTTTCTCCTTTCACAAAGCGCTCCCGTCTTCCCTCAAGCCCGAATACATCATAGCGGACTTCCAACTCTGTTTCTACAGGATCGACGCGCTCTCCCGCAACCTCAAAGCAGGCGGCCTCTCCATAACGGAGTCCCGATCCGTTGACCCCAACGGAAATCCGGCGGTAACCCGCGTTATCTACGAGGGAAAAAAGGGAAAGAAAGGCGCCCCGCCGCTTATTGAAATCGAGAAAACCGATACGACGGTCCGGTATACCAACCACGCCCGACGCTACGGGTTCACCGTCTCCAACGGTTCCAGCATGGCCGCCCCGTCTCCGACGGTTCCGGCATGGCCGCCTGTTGTTTCCGAACGGTGCAACACCTTGTCCGGTGAGCGGGCCGGCTGCTGTTGAGGCGCGGCTACGCTTCGCGCAACGACGGGCGGTTCGGGAGCGCCGCGTTGTTGTGCGTAGTAAGGGGCGGCGTGTTGTTCGGGGCGCAGCCTCCGGCTGTTTCAGCATAGCCGCCTGTTGTTTCCGTATGGTGCAACACCGTGTCCGGTGAGGGGGCTTGCACAGTTCAGGCGCGGCCAGCCTCCGGCTGTTCCGGCATGGCCGCCTGTTGTTTCAAAGTGGTGCAACACCCTGTCCAGTTAGCGGGCTTGCATAGCACAGGCGCGGCCAGCCTCCGGCTGTTCCGGCATGGCCGCCTGTTGTTTCAAAGTAGTGCAACACCCTGTCCAGTTAGCGGGCTTGCATAGCACAGGCGCGGCTACGCTCTCGCGCAACTTGCGACGGTTTGTGCGTTGTTGTGCGCGGTAAGGGGCGGCGCGTTGTTCGGGGCGCGGCGCCGGCGGGTAGCCTCTCACCGCCTCAAGCCGCGTCGCGCCTCAACGCTATTCAGTCCGCTTGCCCGCCCCGCACTTCGGCACCACAACTCCCCGCTTCGGCACCACGCCGCCCGCCTTTGACGCCACGTCCCCGCATTTTGGAATTCCGCACCTTTACGACGGAGGTGCGCATCTCCACGTTGCGGGTGCAAGCCCGCGTGTTGGCGGGAGGGGGTTTTGCTTTAGGGACAGGGGGTTCCGTTTTGGGTACACGGATTCCTGTTTTAGGAGGCGGGAATTCCGTTTCGGGGGGACGGAATTCAGGAATTCCGTCCTGGAAATCCGGATTTCCGTCCTGGAAATTCGGAATTCTGTGACGGAAATCCGGATTTCCAAGGCAAAAATACCGGTGTATAACCCCCGGGGAGGGGGCGGAATCCTGTAAATACGGCGTAGTAAGTATAGATTAGTAAAGAAGTTACAGCCTC
>JAITHR010000113.1 GCA_031279895.1 Spirochaetaceae bacterium | reverse complement strand
GCCATGCTGAAGCCGTCGGAGACGGGGAGGCTGCGCGAAGCGTAGCCGCGCCTTAGCAGTAGCCAGTGAAGTAACCGGACACGGTGTTGCACCATTCGGAAACAACAGGCGGCCATGCTTAAACAGCCGGAGGCTGCGGCCATGCCGGAACAGCCGGAGGCTGCGGCCATGCTAGAACAGCCGCCGGCGCTTGTGTAGGAGGGGGCGGGGGATAATAATGAAAGTATGCGTATATCAATAGCCCAAATGAACTCCGTTATCGGTGATTTTGCGGGAAATAGAAAAAAAATCGCGGCGTTTGCCGCCCAAGCAGGCACGGAACAGAAAGCGGACCTGGTGCTTTTCCCGGAACTGGCAGTCTGCGGGTACCCGCCTATGGACCTCCTGGACCATGACGGGTTTACCGAAATGAATATCAGAACAATCCGGCTCCTCCAGCAGGAACTCCCCAAGGACGTTGCGGTGGGCGTGGGCTTCGTCAACCGGAACCCCTACGGCTACGGCAAAGCGCTCGTAAACGAATACGGAATCATCCTCAACGGGGCGCTCGTCTTTGAACAGGCGAAAACGCTGCTCCCCACCTACGACGTGTTCGACGAGGCGCGCAACTTTGAAAGCGCCCGGCGCTGGCCGGTGTTCCGCTGGAAAGACGAGCGTATCGGCGTGGCAATCTGCGAGGACGTGTGGCGGGAAACCGCGGTGCCCGGCACGGTCTATCCCAAAGATCCGGTGGGTACGCTCCTCAACCGGGGCATAAGCCTCCTCTGCGTGCCGTCCGCCTCTCCCTATATAACCGGAAAGCTCGCGGTGCGACGGGACATTGCAAGGCGGATAAGCCAGCGGGGGAACGTGCCGGTGGTCTATATCAACGCGGTCGGCGCCAACGACTCGATACTTTTTGACGGGCGCTCGTTTATCGCGGCGCCGGATCCGGCAACCGGCGAAACCACGCTTGAAATAAGCGGCGCGGGGTTTGCCGAGGAACTCCTTACGTGGGATACGGCGGAGCGGAAAGGGGCGGCGCTTGTCGCGGGCGCGGCGGACGCGGGCGGGACGCTTGACGCGGGGCTTTCAGACGCGGAACTGGACGTGCTTGAGGACGCGCTCGTGATGGGGATTCGGGAATATATGGCGAAGTGCGGCTTCAAGCGGGCGCATCTGGGGCTTTCAGGGGGCATTGACTCGGCGCTTGCGGCGTATCTGGGGGTCAGGGCCGCGGGAAGCGAGGGGGTTACGTGCTTCAGTATGCCCTCCCGTTTCTCCTCCCAAGGCTCCAAAGACGACGCTGCGGAACTGGCGGCGCGTCTGGGGTGCCGCGCCGTAAGCCTGCCCATCGAGCCGGTGTTTACCAGCTTCCTCAGAACCCTCGACGGCGTTTTCGAGGGGCGCCCCTTTGACAGCGCCGAGGAAAACCTCCAGGCGCGTATCCGCGGGACCGCGCTTATGGCGTTTTCCAACAAGTTCAACTCCATGCTCCTTGCCACGGGCAACAAAAGCGAGCTTGCCACAGGCTACTGCACCCTGTACGGGGACATGAACGGCGCGCTGGCTCCTATCGGGGACCTGTTCAAGACGGAGGTTTTCGCGCTCTGCCGCCGGATTAACCGGCGGGCCCTTGCCCGTGAGGGGCGGGTCGTCATACCGGAGGCGATTTTGACCAAAGCGCCCTCGGCGGAGCTGCGTCCGAACCAGACGGATCAGGACAGCCTGCCGCCTTACGAGGTGCTGGACGAGATACTCAGGCTTTATCTGTTTGACAACCTGTCCCGCGACGAGATTGCGGCGCGGGGCTGGGACTCGGATACGGTAGGCTGGGTTATTGCGGCGTCGGCGCGTTCCGAGTTCAAGCGCCGTCAGGCGCCGCCTGTGCTCAAGGTATCCAGGCGCGCCTTCGGCATGGGCCGGCGCGTACCCATAGCCCGCGCCGTCTACGAAGCCCAGCCGTCTCCGCCGTCTCCGCAGCCTCCGCCGTCTCCGACGGTTCCATAAATGTCATGTAGGGCGCCTCAAACAACGACCGTCCGCATACCGCGCCTGTAAGCGGTCTCCGCCCGCTTTGCCGCGCTTCGCAGGAAGCTTTTGAAACCGTCGGAGACGGGCCGGAGGCTGTAACTTCTTTACTAATCTATACTTACTACGCCGTATTCACAGGATTCCGCCCCCTCCCCGGGGGTTATACACCGGTAATTCCGTCACGGAATTCCGTAAGAACGTCACGGAATTCCGTAAGAACGTCACGGAATTCCGTAAGAACGTCACGGAATTCCGTAAGAACGTGACAGAATTCCGTAAGAACGTGACAGAATTCCGTAAGACCGTCACGGAATTCCGTAAGAACGTCACGGAATTCCGTAAGACCGTGACAGAATTCCGTAAGAACGTGACAGAATTCCGTAAGAACGTGACAGAATTCCGTAAGAACGTCACGGAATTCCGTAAGAACGTGACGGAATTCCGTAAGAACGTGACAGAATTCCGTAAGAACGTGACAGAATTCCGTAATTCCGTCACGGAATTCCGTAAGAACGTCACGGAATTCCGTAAGAACGTGACAGAATTCCGTAAGACCGTCACGGAATTCCGTAAGACCGTCACAGAATTCCGTAAGAACGTCACGGAATTCCGTAAGACCGTGACAGAATTCCGTAATTCCGTCACGGAATTCCGTAAGAACGTCACGGAATTCCGTAAGAACGTCACGGAATTCCGTCCTGCCGTCACGGAAATACGTCATTCCGTCGCGGAACATCAATGTTTTTGACTTCGGACTTACGTCCGGACCTTGGGAATTCGGAGGTTTATCCCTTTGAAACGGGTAACGGAGGTAGTCTTCGTACCCGGCGGCGAACCGATACCCTTACTTGAACATCGCAAGAATAGGGCGCAGTTCCGCGTCTTGGGAAAAATAATGGGTTTCCAGCTCTTCGCAGGTTAGTCCGATAAGCTCGTGGCTCATGTAATGTATCCAGGTCTCCTCGTCGCGCAGGGAAAGTTCGTGTTTGCGGCACCAGTAGTCCGGCTGAACCGGAAGCTGTTCGCTCTTATCATAAAAATACTTATAGTCATGGACCGCCACTTTGAGATCCTGACGCGGGATGCCTTTGGCAAGGATAATATCCGCAAGCACGTTGATCGTGTTGCCCGAATCAAAAATATCGTCAACAAGAAGCACCCGGTCACCCACCCGCAGATGCTCCGGCGGGTATGTCCAGCCCTCAATCATAATTTTTTCCGATTCCCGCACGTCCGTATAGGAACGCGCCACCACCGCGGCGTAGTAAACCGGACGGGCCGGAGAGCGAACCGCCTTAAAATACTCGCTTATCACGTTGCCGATATACGCGCCGCCGCGAAGGGACACGTAAATCACGTCGGGGGTAAAGCCGTCGCCATAAATAAGATGGGCTAACTTGAGCGCGTTATTCCGTACTACATCGTAGGAGATGAATTCTTTTTTCATTTTTTTTCGTTCCCTGCGCCGGCGCGCCGCGCAAGCGGGTTATTTGTTTGGATTTTCAATAGAGCGAGTATGCGCCGGAGGCCGACGCGCTGTCAAGGGGCCCGGGGCGGAAAAGAAAAACCCCCATGAAACAGCGTTCATGGGGGCGTCCTGTACCGTACCGCTTCGCTTTGTTACTTCAGGTACAAATCTCTGCCGGTATAGTGGGTATGGAGGAGTTTATGGGCTTTGTGTCCGTTCGGCTCTTCCAGAAACTCTTTGTACACCTGGGTTATGCACGGGTTTTGGTGGGAACAGCGGATTTTGGACTGTTCGTCGTCTTTGTACAGCCCGTCGCCCCGTTTTTTCCGAATCTCGTCGGTGCAGCCGTAGGGCTGTCCGCCGCCGCCGACGCATCCGCCGCGGCAGGCCATAACCTCAACGAAATGGTAGGGAGGCTCTTTGCCCGCGTCCCGCGCCGCACGAATCCGGTCCAGCACCGCCGCGATATTGCCCATCTGGTGCGCGACCGCGATGCGGATTTTCTTGCCTTTAAGGTCAACCTCCGCCTCTTTTACCCCGTCAAGACCGCGGGCCGGTATGAAGTTGACGTTTCCCAGCTCTTCTTTGGTTACGAGGAAATAGGCGCTCCGCACCGCCGCCTCCATGACCCCGCCTGTGGCGCCGAAAATGGTTCCCGCGCCGGTGTAGGGTCCCAAGGGACTGTCCGCATCTTCCTCTTCGAGCTTGAGGATTTCGATGCCCGCCTGCTTTATCATGCGGGCAAGTTCCCGCGTGGTGATGGCGATGTCAACGTCAAAGCCGTGTCCCGCGCTCTTCATGTCGTCGTTGCGCTTGGTTTCCCATTTCTTGGCGGTACAAGGCATGACCGACACGGAATAAATCTTGTCGGGATTGATGCCGGCTTTTCCCGCCCAATACGCTTTTATCATGGCGCCCATCATTTGCTGGGGGGACTTGGCGGTGGAGAAGTTCGGAATCATGTCGGTATAATACTTTTCCATGTAGTCGACCCACGCGGGGCAGCAGCTTGTGATAAGGGGGATAGACGATCCGTCGGTGGTAAGGCGTTTCACGAGTTCGGTGCCTTCTTCCATGATGGTAAGGTCCGCGGAGAAGTTGGTGTCAAAAACGGTCTTAAACCCGATGCGCCGCAGCGCCGCGTAGATCTTCCTCGTAACGATGGCCCCGGGTTCGAGGCCGAATTCCTCAGCCAAAGCAACCCGAACCGCCGGCGCGATCTGCACGACCGAATGGAGTTCGGGATTTTGCAGGCCCGCCCAGACCTTGCCGGTGTCGTCCCGCTCGTAGATGGCGCCTACCGGACAATGCGCCGCGCACTGGCCGCACTTGATACAGGGACTTTCCCCAAGGGGCGTGTCCGCGGCGGAGGCGATGCGGCCTTTGATGCCCCGTCCCAAAAACTCCAGCGCCCATACGTTCTGGACATCCTGACAGACTTTCACGCACCTGCCGCACCGGATACATTTCTCCGGATTGAGGATAATGGAAGGGTTGGAGTCGTCTACAGGCAGTTTGTTCAGCACCTTTCCGTACTGGGATTCGCGAAGCCCGAACTCCGCCGCGAGGGTCTGCAATTCACAGCTTCCGTTGCGGGGACACTGGAGACAGTCGTTGGGGTGGTTGGAAAGGATGAGTTCCAGCACCGTGCGCCGGACCGCGATAATCTCCGGATCATGGGTGATGATGCTCATATTCTCCGCCACCGGAGTTGTGCATGCTCTCACCATCTTGGGAGAACCTTCCATACGGACGATACAAAGACCGCACGACGCCCAGGGAGGAAGATCCGGGTTGTAACAGAGGGTCGGGATATTAACGTTCACTTTCTTAGCCGCTTTCAAGATAGGGGTGCCGTCCTCAACTTGAATGGGTTTGCCGTTTATTTTAAGGTTTACCATTTCGTGCTCCTCTTAGCTCCTTATAATCGCGTCGAATTTACAATTCTTGAAACACTCGCCGCACCTGAGACACTTCGCCTGATCGATGGTGAAGGGCTTTTTCTTTTCGCCGGTAATACAATCGGCGGGACATTTCTTGGCGCAGGCGCCGCACCCTTTACATTTTTCCGGATCAACTTCATAGCGCACCAGATTTTTACATTTACCGGAACGGCATTTCCGATCCCGAATGTGTTCGAGGTATTCTTCCCTGAAGTTCTTTACGGTGGAAAGGGTGGGGTTTGCCGCGGTGCCGCCGAGCATACAAAGGCTGGCTTTGGCCATGGCTTTGCCGATGGATTCCAGTTTTTCCAAGTCGCTCTCGCTGCCGTTGCCCTTGGCGATTTTCTCAAGGATATGCAGTATCTGGGTGGTACCGATACGGCAGGGGGAACACTTGCCGCACGATTCGTCTACGCAGAAGTCCATGTAGAACCGCGCCACGTCAACCACGCAGTCATCTTCGTCCATGACGATCATGCCGCCGGAACCCATCATGGAGCCGTTGGCCGCCAGGGTCTCAAAGTCGATACGCAGGTCGAGGGATTTCTCCGTGAGAATGCCGCCGGACGGCCCGCCAGTCTGTACGCCTTTGAATTTCTTGCCGTGCTTGATACCGCCGCCGATTTCAAAGATGATCTCCCGCAGGGTGGTACCCATAGGCACTTCCACGAGCCCGGAGTTCACCACTTTGCCGGTGAGGGCGAAGACTTTGGTGCCTTTGGATTTTTCGGTTCCCATGCCCGCGAACCACGCGCCGCCCCTTACCAGTATTGCCGGAATGTTGGCGTAGGTTTCCACGTTATTGATGACCGTGGGCTTGGCCCAGAGCCCGGCGATTGCCGGAAACGGCGGCTTGGGCGTGGGCATTCCGCGCTGTCCTTCGAGGGAGCGGAGCAGGGCGGTTTCCTCGCCGCAGACGAAAGCGCCGGCGCCGAGCCGGATTTCAATGTCAAAGTCAAAGCCCGAACCGAGAATGTCTTTGCCAAGAAGCCCGTAATCTTTGGCCTGTTTAAGCGCGATTTCGAGCCGCTGTACCGCAAGCGGGTATTCGGCGCGGATATACACGAAGCCCTGATGGGAGCCGATGGTTTTGCCGCAGATGGTCATGGCCTCGATGACCGAGTGGGGGTCTCCTTCTATCGTGGAGCGGTCCATGTAGGCGCCCGGGTCCCCTTCGTCGGCGTTACAGACCACATACTTCACGTCGTTCGGCACCTTGCGCGTGGTGTCCCATTTCATCCAGGTGGGGAAGCCCGCGCCGCCGCGCCCGCGCAGTCCCGAAGTTTTCAGCTCTTCGATAACGTCTTCCGGTTTCCACACGGAGAGGGCTTTTTCGAGGGCGATGTATCCGCTGTTGGCGATGTACTCCTCGATTACTTCGGGGTTGATAACCCCGCAGTTGCGAAGCACGACCCGTTCCTGTTTCTGATAGAACCCGATAGGAGGCAGGTCCGCGTGGGAGCCGCCCGCTTTGGGCGCCACTTTGCCGTCTTCGGTTTTGTACATGAGGCGTTCGATTTCGTTCCCGCCTTTGACCTGTACCCGTATGATTTCCTCGGCGTCTTCCGGCTTTACGTCAACATAGAAAGAGTTTTCTGGAAGCACTTTCACGATAGGCCCGCGCTCGCAGAACCCGAAACAGCCGGTTTTGATAATCTGTACCTTGTCTTTTACCCCCTGCTTCTCCGCTTCCGCGATAAGCCCGTCATAAATCTCCACGCCTTTGTTGGACTGACAGGCGGTACCGCCGCAGGTAAGAATATAGTGAGTACAGCCTTTCCGATTTCTGAATTCCTGTTTTTGGGACTCCCTGAGTTTCTTAAGAGTCTCCAAGGTTAATTTCGCCATACACGTCTCCTCTCACTACCCTTTGTATTTCGCGAAAATATCCGGCAGCTGCCCTTTGGTCAGTTTGCCGAACGTTTCGTTTCCTATAGTCATAACCGGCGCGAGGCCGCAGCAGCCGACGCATCGAACCGGATCGATAGAGAAAAGCCCGTCTTCAGTAACCCCGCCTTCGGCGAGTCCCAGAAGGCTCCGGGCTTCTTCGATGAGGTCTCCGCCGCCTTTAAGGTAGCAGGCGGTTCCGAGGCACACGGAAATTCTGTGCTTCCCCGGTTTGGTGGTCTTGAAGAAATGATAGAAAGTGATAACTCCGTAGATTCGCGCAAGGGGGATACCGGTGAGTTTGGCGAGTTTTTCCGCGGCAGGCCGGGAAATAAAGCCGAAAGTCTCCTGGGTCTTATGCAGAATCATGATGAGGCTGCCAGGTTTTACCTTCCATTCATCAATAAACGAGACCAGTTCTTTGGGGAAGTCAATGTCCCCGGCATGGTCTTTCGCAAGCGTTGCACCTGCTGTTGTCATAAATACCTCCACTCGTTAGAGTATTTCCGTAACAGAATTGATAAGAATCCGTTATCGCCCGCTTCTTATAGCACTTTTTTTCCGGCGACCCGCGGCAAACCGTGAACAGGATCGGACTTCTCTAAGAAACGGACGATTTTTTCCATTTTACAGCCACCTCGCGCAATACGCAAGCATTTTTTTTATTTTCTTTTTTCCGTCTCCGCAGCCTCCGGCCCGTCTCCGACGGTTTTAAACGGCTTCCTGCAAAGCGCGGCAAAGCGGGCAACGACAGCTTAGAGGCGCGGGGCGGGAAGCTTATGGAACAGCCGGAGGCTGCTACGCACAACAACGCACGGCTCCCAAACCGCCCGCCGTTGCGCGAAGCGTAGCCGCGCCTAAGCAGCACTGACTCGCTCACCGGACAAGGTGTTGCACCATTCGGAAGCAACAGGCGGCCATGCTGTGCCTCCGCCGCCGGCGGGGTGTTGCACCATTCGGAAGCAACACGCGGCCATGCTGAAACAGCCGGAGGCTGGGCGGCCATGTTTGAAACAGCCGGAGGCTGCGGCGGCTATTTGAGTGGTTCGGTTATAAGTTTTCCGTAAAACGGGTCCAGTCTGATGCGGGTGTTTCGGAGCGGTTCGGCCACGAAGAGGGCTTTATGACAGATTTCAATAAGGGTTCCCGGGGC
>JAITHR010000092.1 GCA_031279895.1 Spirochaetaceae bacterium | reverse complement strand
AAGCGGCTGATGGGAGTCGAACCCACGTCTCCAGCTTGGAAGGCTGGGGTAATAGCCGTTATACGACAGCCGCATGATTATCTATCATACTAAAATCCGCCGCCTGCTGTCAAGACGTTGCGCATCGTTTTTTCATGCCAACGCCGCGCCGCCTGCGGCGGTATCCGCAGAAACCCGCGCACAGGCGGAAACCGTAGCTTCCGCCTGTAACACATAGTCCGTTAGAAGGGGCGGTCCGCGAGGTATCGGTACTCTTTGAGCAGCCGGTCTACCTGCGCCTGCGCCTTGGCAAGGAGCGCGTCCGCCCGATCCGGCGACGCGGCCTTAAGGCTCTTGAACCGCACTTCCTTATACATGAAATCTTCAAGACTGGTGGTGGGGTCTTTGGAATCCAGCTGGAAGGGGTTTTTGCCCTCCGCTTTAAGGCGGGGATCGTACCGGTACAGGGGCCACAGGCCGCTCGTAACCGCGGCTTTCTGCTGTTCAAGCCCCTTACTCATGTCAATCCCGTGGTTTATGCAGTGGGAATAGGCGATGATAATCGACGCCCCGGGGTAGGACTCCGCCTCTCTAAACGCCTTGATGGTCTGCGCCATGTTCGCGCCCATGGAAATCTTGGCCACATAGACATAGCCGTAGCTTATGGCCATGGCGCCCAGGTCTTTCTTGGTAATCTCCTTGCCCGCCGCGGCGAACTTGGCGATAGCGCCGACCGGAGTCGCCTTGGACATCTGCCCGCCGGTATTTGAGTATACCTCGGTGTCCATAACCAGAAGGTTCACGTTCTGGCCGGAGGCAAGCACGTGGTCAAGGCCGCCGTACCCGATGTCGTAAGCCCAGCCGTCGCCGCCGAGTATCCACACCGAGCGCCTGACAAAGTGATCCGCCAAAGAGAGGAGGTTTTTCGCGAGAGGGGCGCTTTCGTTTGTAAGGGCGCCTGCGAGCTGGTCTACCAGTTTCCGCTGATCGTCGATTTCCGCGTCGTTGGACTGGGGGTTCGCAAGGATTTTCTCAAGCAGGCCGGCCTGAATGCCTTCGGCCTTCGCTTTAAGCGCGGTCTCTCTGGCAAACGCCGCCAGCTTGTCGCTGGTAAGGCGCATCCCGAGGCCGAATTCCGCCGCGTCCTCGAAGAGGCTGTTTGACCAGACCGGCCCCCGTCCGTCTTCCCGTCGGGCGTAGGGCGTGGTGGGGAGGTTCCCGCCGTAAATAGAGGAACAGCCGGTCGCGTTGGCAATAACGGCCCGGTCCCCGAAGAGCTGGGAGAGCAGTTTCACGTAGGGGGTTTCGCCGCAGCCGCCGCAGGCGCCGGAGAACTCAAAGAGCGGGCGCTTGTACGCCAGGGCCTTGACCGACGAAAGGTCCGCAGCGGGCGTTTCCGGCAGTCCGAGGAAATAATCCCACGCTTCGGCCTGTTCCGCATGGTACTGGGGGTCGTCGGCGTAGGATTTCCACCCAAGGGCTTTCTTTTTCGGGTCTTCCTTGGACTTGCCCGGGCAGATATTGATACAAACCCCGCATTCCATACAATCTTCCGCGGAAATAATAAGCGCGGTCTTCCTGCCCCCTTCGGCTTTGGGCTTGACGTCGGCGGTCTTAAAGCCTTTGGGCGCTTTGGCCGCCGCGTCTTCTCCGATGTTCTTCATGCGGATACAGGCGTGGGAGCAAACCATGGAGCATTGGCCGCACTGGATACAGAGCGCCGGATCCCACGCGGGAACCCGCTCCGCCACGGCGCGTTTCTCGTACTGGGTGGTGGCGGTGGGGAAAGTCCCGTCCACCGGTATCTTACTCACCGGAAGCCTGTCCCCCTCCTGAACGGAAACGCTTCCGAGCACTTCCCGTATCCAGGGGTCCTTCGCGGTGGCAAAGGGCTGTTTCATTTTGAGCGCGCCGTCCGCGGCGGCGGGATACTTTACCTCATGCACCGCGTCCAGGGCCATGTCGATGGTGGCGTTGTTTTTCTGCACCACGTCGGCGCCTTTCTTCCCGTAGGACTTCTCGATGAACTTCTTCATGTACTTCACAGCTTCGCCCTCGCCGAGCACGCCTGAAATCTTGAAGTACGCGGCCTGCATAACCACGTTGATACGGTTTCCCATACCCGCTTTGCGGGCGATTTCCGCCGCGTCAATCACATAGAATTTGAGCTTCTTGTCAATAATCCGCTTCTGCGCTTCCACCGGAATTTCCTTCCAGACCTCTCCGGCGCCGAAGGGACTGTTGAGCAGGAAGGTGCCGCCGGTTTTGGCGTTGGCAAGGAGGTCGAAGGTTTCCATGTAGGAGAACTTGTGGCACGCGAGAAAGTCGGCTTTCGTAACCAGATAAGGACGGCGGATGGCTTTCTTGCCGAACCGGAGGTGGGAAACCGTAAAGCCCCCGGACTTCTTGGAGTCGTAGGCGAAGTACGCCTGCGCCGAGAGTTCCGGCTTGGCGTCGCCTATGATCTTAATCGAGTTCTTGTTCGCGCCCACGGTGCCGTCGGACCCGAGCCCGTAGAACAGGGCCTCGTTCATGCCTTCCTCGTCGAGCACGAAGTGTTCGTCGTATTCAAGGCTTTTGCCCAGAATATCGTCTTTGATTCCCACCGCGAAGTTATCGATTTTCTTTGCCGAAAGGTTGTCGAAGACCGCCTTTACCATACCGGGGGTGAACTCTTTGGAACCGAGCCCGTAGCGCCCGCCGATGACTGCCGGCGGGTCTTTTTTCCAGGGCGCCGCGCCCTGTCGGGTAACGGCGGCGCAGGCGCTTTCCACGTCTTCGTAGAGCGGCTCCCCCAGGGATCCCGGCTCTTTGGTACGGTCCAGCACCGCGATTTCCCTGACCGTCGGGGGCAGGGCTTTGACAAACAGCGCCGCGTCAAAGGGGCGGAAAAGCCGTACTTTGAGCACCCCGACTTTCTCCTTTTTGACGTCATGGAGGTACTCGACCGTTTCCTCGCAGGTTTCCGCGCCGGAACCCATGATAACAATGACCTTTTCCGCCTCCGGGCATCCGAAGTAGTCAAACAGCCGGTACTGCCGTCCGGTCAGTCCGGCGAACTTGTCCATCTCCGCCTGCACGATGCCGGGAACCCTGTTATAGTATTCGTTCACCCCTTCCCGCCCCTGGAAATAGGTGTCCGGGTTCTGGGCAGTTCCCCGAATGGACGGGCGTTCCGGCGAGATGCCCCGCGCTCTGTGGGCGCGCACGAGATCGTCGTCGATAAGGCGTTTCATCACCTCGTAGGAGACTTCCTCTATCTTCTGGAGTTCGTGGCTCGTGCGGAACCCGTCAAAGAAGTGGAGGAACGGCACTCTTGAGCGGAGGGTCGCGGCGTGGGCGATAACCGCCAGGTCCATGACTTCCTGCACGCTGTTTGAAGAGAGCATGGCCCAGCCGGTCTGCCGGCACGCCATCACGTCCTGGTGGTCCCCGAAAATCGAAAGGCTGCTGGTAGCAAGGGCGCGGGCCGCGATGTGGAACACCGTGGAGGTCAGTTCCCCGGCAATCTTGTACATATTGGGGATCATAAGCAGCAGCCCCTGGGACGCGGTAAAGGTGGTGGACAGGGCGCCGGTGGTAAGCGCTCCGTGCACCGCGCCTGCGGCTCCGGCTTCGGACTGCATCTCTATAACCTGCGGAATCGTGTCCCACAGGTTTTTCCTGCCCTGCGCGGAGAACTCGTCGGAGAGTTCCCCCATAGGGCTTGACGGGGTAATCGGGTAGATTGCGATTACTTCACTCAAGGCGTGGGCAACATGGGCCGCCGCGGTGTTTCCGTCAATCATAACCTTATTGGTAGTAGCCATTTTTTTCCTCATTAGTTACTTGGATTTTCTTATTCTACACCAAAACACTCCCCCTATGCAACCGTCTCCGCCGTCTCCGACGGTTTTAAAAGCCGCCGCCGGCGGCGGCACAAAAGCTTCCCGCGAAGCGCGGCAAAGCGAACGCCGACAGTTTACAGGCGCAGCCTCAAAGCGACCTAATCACGCCCCCGCGCTCCCCAAACCGCCCTCCGCCACACCTAAACACGCCTCTACGCCGCCTAATCCGACTCCGACGCTCCCTAAACACGCCTCTACGCTCCCCAAACCGACTCCGACGTTCACTAATCCGCCCTCCGCGCCCACTAAACCGACTCCGACGTTCACTAACCACGCCTCTACGCCGCCTAATCCGACTCCGACGTTCCCTAACCACGCCGCCGCGCTCCCCAAACCGACCCCGACGTTCACTAAACACGCCGCCGCGCTCTCCAAACCGCCCTCCGCCCTCCCTAATCCGCCCTCCGCGCTCACAAAACCGACTCCGACGTTCACCAAACCGCCCTCCGCCCCACCTAAACCGACCCCGCCGCTCACTAAACACGCCTCTACGCTCCCCAAACCGACTCCGACGTTCCCTAACCACGCCTCCGCACTCCCCAAACCGACCCCGACGTTCACTAATCCGCCCTCCGCGCTCCCTAAACCGACCCCGACGTTCACTAATTCGCCCTCCGCGCTCCCTAACCACGCCGCCGCGCTCCCCAAACCGACTCCGACGTTCACCAAACCGCCCTCCGCCCCACCTAAACCGACTCCGACGTTCACTAATTCGCCCTCCGCGCTCCCTAACCACGCCGCCGCGCTCCCTAAACCGACTCCGACGTTCACTAATTCGCCCTCCGCGCCCACTAAACCGACTCCGACGTTCACTAAAACAACCTCCGCACTCCCTAACCACGCCTCAAAGCGACCCAACCGCGCCCCGAAGCGACCTAACCGCGTCTCGAAGCAACACAAACCCACTCCCAGGCCACCTAACCCCGCCTCAAAGCGACCTAACCGCGCTCCCAGGCCAGCAAATCCCGCCTCAAAGCGACCTAACCCCGCCCCGAAGCGACCTAAACTCACTCCCAGGCCACACAACCCCGCCTCCAAGCGGACAACAACCGCTTAGGGCGGTGCGAAATACGACACCAAACCGTACCAAACAGCGGCGTATCGCAGTAAACGGCGTACTATACGAGTTATTTCCGAGTCTAAAGAACGTCCTTCCGGGGCAAAGGAACGTTCCTCCGGGGCAAAAGAACGTTCCTCCGGGGCAAAAGAACGTTCCTCCGGGGTAAAGGAACGTTCCTCCGGGGCAAAGGAACGTTCCTCCGGGGCAAAGGAACGTTCCTCCGGGGCAAAGGAACGTTCCTCCGGAGCACAGGAACGTTCCTCCGGAGCAAAGGAACGTTCCTCCGGAGCTAAAGGACATTCTTCCGGTGTAGAAGTAGTTACTTCCGGTGTAGAAGTAGTTACTTCCGGTGTAGAAGTAGTTACCCGCGAGTCGCGGAAACGTTTCTCC
>JAITHR010000072.1 GCA_031279895.1 Spirochaetaceae bacterium | reverse complement strand
AACAGCCGGAGGCTGCGGGGGGAGGCCTATGTCTTTTCGGTAGCCCATGCCGTCAAATTGCACGGCTTCCAGCGCCTGGTACGCCCGTGTCCGCGCCTCTTCGCGGTCCGCGCCCCAGGCGGATACGGTGAGAACCCTGCCGCCTGCGGTGTACAGTCCGTCCGCCCGCTCCGCGGCGCCGGCGATGAAAAGACGGGCGCCGGTTCGGGCGAGCCTTTCGCGGTGTACGGTTATGCGGTCTCCGATGCGGACCTCCGCGGGATAGCCGTGCGCCGCCGCGACCGGCGCGCAGACCGCGCCGTACTTCCAGCAGAGGGGGAAACTTTCGAGGTCGTGTTCCAGAAGGGAAAAACAGAGCGCGGTGAAGTCAAAATCCATAAGCGGCACGATTGCCTGAGTTTCGGGGTCCCCGAGCCGCGCATTGTATTCCAAAAGGTAACAGAGGTCCCCGTCGACCATAAGGCCGAAGAAGATGAACCCCCGGTAATCAAAGCCTTCGGCCTCCATGCCCCGTGCGGTGGGCTCCAAAATCGCGGTCATAAAGTCGCTTTGGGCTGCGTCAGAGAAATCCGGCACCGGCGCCACGGCGCCCATACCGCCGGTGTTCGGCCCGCGACCGTCCTCGAAACGCTGTTTGTAATCCCGCGACGGGATAAAGGGGCGGATAACGGCGCCTTTGTCCGGGGACGCGCTTACCGCCGCCAGAACGGATACCTCCTTTCCCTGAAGGAAATCCTCCAGCACCACGGTCTCCCCCGCGGGTCCCAGAACCCTGTCCCGCATAAACGCGGAAAGTACCGCTTCCGCTTCGGCGTACCCGCGGGCAATGACCACCCCCTTGCCCGCGGCAAGCCCGCAGGCTTTGATAACCAGGGGCCGCTCCTCCCTTTGGCGGGCGAAGTATTCCGCCGCATACCGGCACGCCGCAGCGTAATCCGCGTAATGCGCGCTGCGGGCGGTACGAACCCCGTACTTCTCCATAAAACACTTGGCGAACGACTTGCTCCCCTCAAGACGCGCCGAATGTTTGTCCGGTCCCGCGACGGCAAAGCCGGAAGCGCGGAACCGGTCGACAATGCCGGCCACAAGGGGAGCCTCTGGCCCCACCATAACAAGGCCGATGTTCTTCTGACGGGCAAAGCCGACGAGCGCGTCCGCTCCCTGCGGGGACAGGAGGTCGCCCTGCTCAAGCAGCACGTTTTCGCACCGGCACTCCCGACAAATGCCGCCGTTTCCCGGGGCCGCGTATACGCGGGCGACCTGCGGGGATTCGGAGAACTTCCACGCAAGCGCGTGTTCCCGTCCGCCGGAACCTATAAGTAAGACGTTTACCATGATTTTCAGTATAACCCGCCGGAATAGAAAGCGGAAGGGAGGCGGCGCGGCTTGCCGGAGGCGGCGTCTTGTGGTATGGTTGTCCCTATGGAACTCTCTATCATAGGGTATAATCCTGTAGGCGCGTGGAAAAAGAGCGCCGATACCGTGGAGGAACTTCTGAGCTACCGGAATACCGGGGAGCGCACGTGGATACTGGTAAACAAGATGCGGACCGGAGAGGAAATAAGCGGCCTCGCGGAGCGGTTCGGTATCCATCCCCTGACGGTCGAGGATATTCTTGACACCGAGCAGCGTCCGAAAGTCGAGGAGTTCGACGGCTATCTTTTTATCAACATTAAGGCGGCGGTCTTTCCGGCGGACGCTACGCCGGAATACGAGCCGAACTTCGACCAGATAAGCCTTGTTATGACAAAAGATACTATTATTACTTTCCAGCAGACCGCGGACGTTTCCTTTGAAAGCGTACAGCGCCGTATCCTCAACAATATCGGACGGATGAGAAGGATGGGCGCCGATTATCTGGGGTACGTGATTATGGACGTGGTGGTGGATACCTTCTTTCAGGCGCTCGACAGGCTGGAGACGCGGCTTGAAGACTTTGAAGACCGGGCGCTTCACGAAAACGACGAGGCCCTCATCGCGGACCTCCAGCGGGTAAAACAGATTCTCCTGCGGACGCGGCGGGTTATCTGGCCCCTTCGGGAAAGCGTTACCATGCTGCTGCGCCTTGACTCGAACCTCATCCGCGACGATCTTGAGCCGTTTCTCAAGGACCTGCACGACAACGTGATACAGGCCCTTGAAACGGTGGAAACGTACCGCGAGATACTGGCCGGCGTGATGGAGGTGAACCTGGCGGCGCTTTCAAACCGGATGAACAGGGTGATGAAGGTGCTGACCATTATTTCGACCATCTTTATCCCCCTGACGTTCATCGTGGGCGTATACGGCATGAATTTCGTGTATATGCCCGAACTGCAATCCCCCTACGCCTACCCTATTGTCTGGGGAATTATGACGGTTGTCGCTGCGGGGATGCTTATCTTCTTCAAACGCCGGCGCTGGATTTAGGCCCGGCGCCCTTCAAAAGAGAAAACCATGGAAAAACCGGAGAAAGAAACCGGGGAAAGGCACGCTGCCCGCGCCGAAATCCTTTCCCTCTCGGATACGGATATACGCTTCGCGGCAAAGGCTCTGGCCGCGGGCCGGCTCGTGGCCTTCCCCACCGAAACGGTGTACGGGCTTGGGGCCGATGCGTTTAACAGCGCGGCGGTGGCAAAGGTTTTCGCCGCGAAAGGCCGTCCCCGTTTTGATCCCCTGATTGTCCATATAGCCCGTATCGAACACCTTGCGCTGGTAGCGGATATTGACGCCCTCCCCCTAAGGCCGCGGGAAAAGGCGGACGCCCTCTGTCGTGCGTTCTGGCCGGGTCCGCTTACGATAATCCTGCCCAAGACGCGGGAGGTCCCCCTGCTTGTTACGAGCGGCCTTCCCGCGGTGGCGGTCCGTCTGCCGGATCACGACGCGGCGCGGAAACTCATCGAGCTTTCCACCGGCGCGGTTGCCGCTCCCAGCGCCAATCCCTTCGGGGGGCTCAGCCCTACCAGAGCGGAACACGTCCTGGAGGGGCTTGGGAACCGCATAGATCTTATTCTTGACGGCGGGCGCACGGGTATCGGCGTGGAGTCCACGGTGGTATCCCTCTCTTCAGACGGGGAGCCGCGGATACTCCGTCCCGGGGGGCTTTCGCGGGAAGCAATCGAAGCGGTCATAGGCCCGGTGGCGGTGTCCAAGGAGGTGTCCGTGAAAGAGGGGCAGGGCATCGCCGCGCCCGGGCAGCTTCCGAGCCACTATGCCCCGCGGACCGGCCTCACGGTGCACGGCCCGGAGGAGATGGCCGCGCTGCCCTATAGGGCGCTGGAGGGGTATCTTTTTTTCAGCGCCGCCTCCCGATTGTCGTGGCTTCAACGCCGGCCTTCCGCCCTGCCGGAGGAGGCGTCGCGCCTTATTCGGACGCTGTCGGAAACAGGGAATATCACCGAGGCGGGCGCCAATTTTTTTGATATGCTCCATGGGTTAGACAGGATCCCGCTTTCGGTAATCCGGGCGGAACAGGCGCCGGAGTGCGGCGTGGGAACCGCCATAAACGACCGCCTTTCCAGAGCCGCCGCCGCCGCCGGCCCGCAGCCTCCGGCTGTTTCATAAGCGTCCTGATACGCGCCTGTAAGCGGTCTTTGCGTACTTACAGCCGCGGCCTCCGGCTGTTTCATAAGCGTCATGCGAAGCGCGGCAAAGCGGTCTTTGCGTACTTATGTGCGGGAAGCTGGAAGCTTATGAAACCGCCGGAGGCTGCGTCGGAGACGGTAAGGCATGATACTATAAGGAAATACATTACTCATTTTTATCCGTTTCGGTTTTTACACCAGCTTAAAAGGTATACCTTTTGTCATAAAAGGTATACCTTTTGTCCTGACAGGTATACCTTTTGTCATAAAAGGTATACCTTTTGTCATAAAAGGTATACCTTTTGTCATAAAAGGTATACCTTTTGTCGTAAAAGGTATACCTTTTGTCGTAAAAGGTATACCTTTTGTCGTAAAAGGTATACCGGATGCCGTAAAAGGTATACCTTTTGTCGTAAAAGGTATACCTTTTGTC
>JAITHR010000218.1 GCA_031279895.1 Spirochaetaceae bacterium | reverse complement strand
TTCTCTAATGTGTACGCTCATAAGATAATCCTTGTTATGTTTTTTACCCGTTGTTTATCTACAACAGGTTTACTTAAAAATAAGATAATACGGACTTCCAAGTCAATATACGGACAATTCTTTTTTCAGGATATATTTTTAAGTGCATATAATTCAATAAAATGGCAGTTTTGACGGGTTGAAACGGACTTATTTATTTATCTTATTACTTTCGTTTCATAATCCATACCTATAAATATAACACGCCCCCCGCCAAATTTCCACCGTCTCCGACGGTTTTAAACAATTTCTTACCGCCGGCGGCGGAGGCACAAAAGCTTCCTGCGGAGCGCGACGAACCGCGACTGTCCGCATACCACGCCGCGCCCCTTACTACGCACAACAACGCACGGCTCCCGAACCGCCTGAGACGGCGCGAAGCGTAGCAGCGCCTGGGCAGTAGCCAGCGAAGTAACTGGACACGGTGTTGCACCATACGGAAGCAACAGGCGGCCATGCTGGAACAGCCGGAGGCTGCGGCCATGCTGAAGCCGTCGGAGACGGGGCGGAGGCTGGGGGAAACAGAGAAAAATGAAAGCGTTTTGTAACAACTCCTTGACCGCTCCGATTCCTTTGGTATATACTGAAAATGTTGTATAGACCTACCCGCACCGTTTTTTACCTATTTTACTGAAGCGGGCGCCGTCTCCGCAGCCTCCGACGGTTTCACGACTGTTTCATAAGCGGGCCGCGGCAAAGCGGGCGGGGCGCGGGTTAAGGCACGGAGCGGGAAGCGTAGGGAAGCGCAGGTAAAAAAATAAAAAATAAAAAATAAAAAAATAAAACGACAGGAGATTGGAATACGGCGGTGCAACGGCACTCTTTATCACCACGACCATCATCGCACTGGGTACTCCTTTGGTGCGGCCTCGCGTGTATCGCCTTGGGGTGCGAAGGGCGTTTGAAGGGGCGGGCGCCGTTTCAGGACGCGCCGCTCGATCCGTATTACCTTGCGGGATCCAAAACCGATCGGGAGACCCTGCGGAGCCTTTTCACGCTCCTTTCGAGCGAAACGGCAACAGGGGAAACGCGGTTCGCGCTTATTCGGGAAATCGCGGGCTGTTTCGTCCGTCTGCGCGAGTACGGCAAACTGACCCACTTTCTCGCAGCAGCCATCAACCGCCAGCCGGAAGACCCCTATAACGCCTACTACCTCCATCTTACCGCCTACGCCCATAAAGAGCGGGGGGCTTTTCCGGTGGCGGCGCTCTATTTCGACATGATTATCAAGAATTACCCGGATCTAATCCTGCGGGGCCGCTCTATCCATCTGGACTGCCTCGAACACCTTATCGCCCTCACGGACAATCCGGCGCGGCGGATACCGTATTACGAAGAGCTTATAAGCCGCTTCGCCGATAAGATAGACCTGGGAACCGCGTACTTTATGCTGGCCCAATCCTATGAAAGGATCGGGGAATGGGATGAAGCCATCCGGTCCTACACCAAATACCGCCCGTACATAGGAAGGACGACGATACGCGGGTTCCCGGACGCCGATTACCACGCGAAACAGCTTGTTGACTTCCACAACTCTCCGAGGGACTGGACGTTCGAGAGCCTCAACGCCCTTGTGGCCGCCGTAAAAAGCGCCCTTGACGAGGGAAACAGCGCCCGTCTGCGCACCTATCAGGCGAAGGTTAATTTCTTCGCCCGCTCCTGGTCCCAGGACGCAAGCGATTCCGGTATGGCGGAGTTCAGTCTTTCCGCCTTTACCGGCGCGCGCGAAATCCGCTACGCCCCGTCCCTTGACTCAGGCTCCAACGCCAACGAAGCGTACCTCAAAACAACCGGTTGGGACCAATACATCACCACCTGGTATCTTTATTTTAGAAAAATTTATTTTCCCGCTGATCCAGACATCCACGGTCGTTGGGAGTGGGCGGGAATCTATTATGGAGAAAAACTTTGACCCCTTTCATCCCTTTTACCTCCGCGCTCCCGCGGAACGCGCCGGCTTTCATAGCCTCGTGCGTTATCGCGGTCATGGCGGGCTTCTTGTCCCTCGTATCCCTCGTGCCGCTCAAAGCGGACGAGGCGGATGTGGTTACCCTGCCGGTTCCCACCCTTAATACGGATCTCCTTAAGGAATCCCGCGCTGCCGAACCCTTTGAGGATACCCGCTATTCGACCGTCTCGGCCCGCGTACAGTACGCGGCGGACACGATGGAGACCGCGGAGATACCGCAAGCCTTCCGCGAACAGAACGTCATGGCCAGAGCCGGCGGCACCCTGCCCGCCCGCCCCCTGCGGGTAACGCCCTACCATCAGGGCGCGCAGAGCGCGGCGGTCCAGACACGCGCTTCCCCTATCCGACGGGGAACCATATCCGGCCTTGACCGCGAGCTTACCCAGGAATACGTGGCCCGCTACTCAAGCCCCAAGGGAATCGAGCTGCTCAACACGATTGTCCGGCGCGGGAACCCCTACCTGGCCTTTATCCGCAAAGAAGTGGAGGCCCGCGGACTGCCGCCGGAACTGGTGTACCTCCCGATAATCGAGTCCGCCTTTATGCCCAACGCGGTAAGCAGAACCGGCGCCACGGGACTGTGGCAGTTTATGAAAAACAGCATCGGGCCTTACGACATGAAGATAAACGAATGGATGGACGAGCGGATGGACTTCTGGAAGTCGACGATGGGCGCCCTGAGTAAACTGGAGGAGAATTACCGCCAGTGTAACGACTGGGCCCTGGCGCTGGCGGCGTATAATTACGGGCTTGGGGCCGTAAGCCGCATCACCCAGAGAACCGGCGTGCAGGATTACTGGACCCTCTCGGAACGCAGGCACCTTCCCGTTGAAACCGTCCATTTCGTACCGAAACTCCTCGCGGTCTCGTACATACTCTCCAATCCCCGTCGCTTCAACATTGACCCGATATGGTCAGAGGACCCCCGGTGGACGCGGGTCAAAGTGGGCAGAATGGTTGACCTTGATATGCTGGCCGAAGAAGCGGGGGTGGACAAGCGGGAACTCAAGCGGGTAAACAGCGAGCTTTTTTATAACGTTACCCCGCCGGACCCGAACTACCACCTGAAAGTGCGCGCCGCAGACGCGGAAGCGATTAAAACCGTGCTTGAGCGGAAAGACATAACCCTTATCCGCTACTATTTCCATACAATCGGCGCGGGGGAAACCCTTTCGGAGCTGGCGCAGCATTACGGGGTGTCGGTGGACAACATCTTAAGCCTCAACCCCGGGGTGCAGCCGCGGTATCTCAAGCTCGGATCCCGCCTCCTTATTCCGGCGTACCGGGACGTGGGGCCTTTTAAGAAGAGCGCCCCGCGCCCCGCCCGAACCGCGGCGTCCCAGCGCGCCGCGTCCCAGCGGCCAGCGGCGTCCCAAACGCCCCAGACCCATACGGTCAAACGCGGGGAAAGCCTCTGGTCCATCGCCAAAACCTACCGTACCACGCCGGAGGCATTGGCGCGGGCAAACAATATGCGCCTTAACGACGTTCTCCGTGAGGGAAGACGCCTAAAACTCCGATAACAGCCGCCGCAGCCACCGGCTGTTTTAAACAGCGTCCTGTACAGCGGCAAAGCCGGTAGCGTCCGCTTTGAGGCGCGTATCAGGACGCTTATGGAACAGGCTGGCCTGTGGAACAGCCGGAGGCTGCCGGTAAAACCGGTGTTTTGGGGTGTTTTTGGGGTGTTGGTGTAGGTAAAACCGTATTATTGGCGGGGTAATCCGAGTGAAGTTCCGCGGCAAAACATTGATGTTCTGGGATAAAACATTGATGTTCTGGGATAAAACATTGATGTTCTGAGGCAAAACATTGATGTTCTGAAAAGCAATGCGGAGGTCTATGACCCCCTCATCAGCGGTTTCCCGCGCCGCGGCTGTAAGCGGTCGTTGTCCGCTTTGAGGCGCGATGCGGGACGCTTATGAAACAGGCTGGCCTGTGAAAATAAAAAATAAAACGAGGAGTCAGTACGATGAAACGCAGTATGTTGTGGTATCTGCTTTTTATAAGCGCGGTATCGGCGTCAGGCCAAACGAAAATAGATATAGCCGGTTCTATCGAATGGGCGGAGATGCGGATTAAAGCCGCGGTGCAGGTGGATCTTCCCTCCGCGGGCATCCGCCTTCCCACAGGCCGCATCCACGCGGAGGAAATCATCTCCGACGAATACCCGCACCTCATGCGCCCCCACCTCCTCGCCCTGCCGGTGGATTCCGGCACCACCGTCGGGGACCTCCTTGCGCGGGGGGAGTTCTCCCTTGTAGGCGCCGACGCCATAAGCCTTTCGGCCCGCAAGGTTCCGCCGACGCTCTCCAATGACTTAAACGTTATGTCCGCGTGGTACACCCTCAACCTCGCGGTCCTAAGCAAATCCCTGATACGCCACAGCCGGCCCAAAGACCCGATACGGGTGCCGGCGCCGCCGCCGGTGCGCTCCTATACCGGCATTATTATTATCGCAAGCGAAACCCTGCCGGTTCACGGGAGAAACACCGCGTCCCTGGCGCTTCCGTGTCTTTTCCCGAAGGTTTGGGATACGCGGATGAACCTTATCTACGAGCGCAACATGATAGACCCGGACACGGTGGGTATGATGGTGCGGTATGCGGGCCCTGAGAGCGTGTTTTATCCCAGCCCCTCGGGGCTTGACGAGCGTATCGTGGCGCTGGTGGGGCTTAACCCGCTCCGCATTATCGCCAGAGGCGTTTTCGGCATCCGTCCCACTGACCCTATCATAGACTATGAGGACGCGCTTCTTATCGTTTCATCCGAAGAAAACCGCCGGCTTTTGCGGGAAGGCAAAGTGGCCATTGTGTTGGACGCGGGCGTTCTTACGGGCCCCCTAGAGCAGTAGAAAAAGAGACGGCGTTTCTTGCGTCTTTCTAAAAGTACGAAAAGTAAAAAGCGCGGGACCTGCCGCATAGAGGACCCGCACCCCCCTCCCCGCCTGTTTTTGACCGCACCCCGCGCCTCCGGCAGGGAAACGCGAAGGGGATTCCGTCTTATCATAGCGGCGCTCCTTGCCCTGTGGGTTCCGCTCTTCCCGCTCCACGCAAGCCCCGGGCATGAGAGCGGCACGGCGCATCCAAGCCAAAAGGACAGCGGAAACACCGCGCCCGCCCAGGATCCGCCCAAAGACCCTGAGACGCCGCAGCGTCCCGCAATCCCCCCGCCGCCGGCGGTTCCGGGTAGCGATGCCGGCGCACAGGCGCAGATTACCGTACCGGAGCGGGAAGCGCCGGACGAGGCGGAAGTGGCCGTTTCCATCCTGCCCGCTTTCGGCGCCGGAAGCGGTCCCGCCGGCGAGCCGGAGGTCGCCGTTGGGACGCAGGCGCCGGCAATGCGCGGGGAGGTTCCCGATATGCTCCTTCCCGCCTTTGACCGCACGCCGGAAGCCGCGCCCGCGCCGCCGCAACCCCCGCAGCAACCGCCGCCTGGCATCAATATAACGCCGGAAATCACCGCGCCCCTTCCGCCGCCTTTGGGCCGGCCCCCGCAGCCCCCGCTCTCGCCCGCGCCGAGCATCAATATAACGCCGGAAATCACCGCGCCCCTTCCGCCGCCTTTGGGCCAGGCGCCCCAACCCCGGCTCTCGCCGGCGCCGCAGATTGATGTATCCCCGGAGGTGGTTATCGGCGTTACGCCCGCGGCGCCGCCAGGGGCGCGGTATTCCCTGCCCCGTCCCTTCCCCAATCTGACGACCGTAAACCCGCGTGGTCGGGAACAGGTTACGCCGTCCATCCCCGAAACCCGCCCGCCCCGGGATCCGGCGGAGGGGGCGCCTGCCGCTATGGTACTCGTCGAGGGCGGGACCTTTGAGACAGGCGGATTGATGTCCGGGCGGCTGGTTCGGGTCAACAGTTTCTGGATGGCCAAGACGCCGGTAACCCAGGGGGAATACCATCAGATTACGCGGCGCGACCCGCCGTCGGACCCCCTGCTTCCGGCGGAAAACGTCAGCTGGTATGACGCGCTGGAGTTTTGCAACCGCCTTTCCCTTAAAGAGGGACTGAAACCGGCCTATGACTGGTCAAACGGGTTTATTGTCTGGGACTTGAAAGCCACCGGCTACCGGCTGCCCACCGAGGCGGAGTGGGAATACGCGGCGCGGGACACCCCGGGCCGCGGGCAGTCCTTCTGGCATCGGGAAAACAGCGGGGGTCGTTCCCACAGGGTCGGGGAGAAAGAACCGAACCGGCTGGGCGTGTATGATCTTCTGGGCAATGTGTGGGAATGGTGTTGGAACTGGTATGATTCATACCGCGCATCCGATTTGGAGGAGGAGGGGCATTGGGGCCGCGGCGCGGGAACCGAGAAGGCGCTGCGCGGGGGGAGTTGGAACACCCCGCCTGATCAGGCGCGTCCTGCTGCCAGGCGGAGCGCTGACCCGCTGGCGCGTTACAAGGATGTCGGCTTCCGTCTGGTACGCACCCTTTTCTAACAGCCTCCGGCTGTTTCAAACATGGCCGCAGCCTCCGGCTGTTTCAAACATGGCCGCCTGTTGCTTCCGAATGGTGCAACACCTTGTCCAATTAGCAGGCCGATTGCTGCCCAGGCGCGGCTACGCTTCGCGCAGCCTCCGGCGGTTTCATAAGCTTCCCGCGCCGCGCCTCAAACCACGACCGTCCCCGATTTGGCACCACGCCGCCGCACTTCAGGCACACAACTCCGCGCTTCGGGGACACAGCTCCCCGCTTTGCCACCACTGCTCCGCGCTTCGGGGACACAGCTCCGCGCTTTGACGACACCACTCCGCGCTTTGCCACCACCGCTCCGCGCTTTGCCACCACAGCTCCCCGCTTTGCCACCACAACTCCGCGCTTTGCCACCACAGCTCCGCGCTTCAGCACCACAGCTCCGCGTTTTGACGACACCGCTCCCCGCTTTGACGAGACAGCTCCGCTTTCTGACGACACCGCTCCGCGCTTTGACGACACCGCTCCCCGCTTTGACGAGACAGCTCCGCTTTCTGACGACACCGCTCCGCGCTTTGTCACCACAGCTCCCCGCTTCGGGGACACAGCTCCGCGCTTTGCCACCACAACTCCCCGCTTTGACGACACAGCTCCGCGCTCTGGAGGTGCGCACCTTTATCGCGGAGAGGGGACTCTCCGCGTTGCGGGTGCAAGCCCGCGACTTGGCGGGAGAGGGTTCCGCTTTAGGGACAGGGGGTTTTGCCTTGGGAAGCGGGGGTTCCGTTTTGGACACACTGCTTTCTGTTTCGGCGGGCGGGAATTCCGT
>JAITHR010000282.1 GCA_031279895.1 Spirochaetaceae bacterium | reverse complement strand
GCGCCTCTAAGCTGTCTAAGACAGCTGTGGGGCGTGGCGGGAAATATATAAAAGAATAAAGAAAGATAAAATTTTATCGAGTTATGCTTGACAAGAAGCAATCCATGCACATACTTCGTTTGTCGTTTGTCGTTTGTCGTTTGTCGTTTGTCGTTTGTCGTTTGTCGTTTGTCGTTTGAAGGGCGAACTAATCTCTGAGGGGAACGGGGTGTTATAAAAGAAAAATCCTAGGCCTTTCATAATTACGGAAAATAATACCAACCCCCCGGCCTCCCGTCAAGCTTTTTTCTCTAAGCTTCCAGATACCGCGGCAAAGCCGGACTGTCAGCTGACCGTCGTTGTTCGGAGCGCGTAGTGTGAAGCTTATGAAACAGCCGGAGGCTGCGGAGGCGGTGTTGACCCGTAAAACCGTGGTTTCAGCGCGAAATCCCCGGTGAAACGCGGTGTTGTCGAGACGTATTTTCAGGGCTAAACGCCGGCGGGTAGCCTTCAAACGCCGGCGGGTAGCCTTCAAACGCCGGCGGGTAGCCTTCAAACGCCCGCGTTTAGAGTTCAAACGCCGGCGGGTAGACCTGAAACGCCGGCGGGTAGCCTTCAAACGCCGGCGTTTAGACCTGAAAATACGTCTCAACAACACCGCGTTTTGCCGGGGATTTCGCGCTGAAACCACGGTTTTACGGGTCAAAACCGCCTCCGACCCGTCTCCGCAGCCTTCGTCTACAGATTCCCGCCCCGCGCCTGTAACCAGTCGTTGACTGCTTCGGCGCACCGCACAGGAAGCTTATGAAACAGCCGGAGGCTGCGCGGAGCGTAGCCGCGCCTCAACAGTAAACAGTGAAGTAACCGGACACGGTGTTGCACCACTTTGAAACAACAGGCGGCCATGTTTGAAACAGCCGGAGGCTGGGGGGGTTGAATGAGGGGGGAGGGTCGGCGTATCTTTTGTAGTATGTCAGAAGAACTTAAAACCCTGCTTGTGCAGGTCATTACCTCGTGGCAGGTCATCGGGATTACGGTCGCGCTTCTTTTGTTCCTGAGTATGGTCTTCTATATAACGGACTACGACCCCTCCGCGAAAATGCACAATATACCGCGCCCCAAGCCGCCGGCGCCCAAAAAAGAGAAAAAGGCCGCTGCTCCCGAACCGGACGCCGAAGAGGACATGGATGACCTGGAGAGCGCCTGATGCGGGCTCCTAGTCCGTATAGTCCTGAAGGAGGGCGTTTATAACGGCTGCGGCCACGGCGCTCCCGCCTTTTCTCCCCAAGGCGATGACGCAGGGAACCGGCAGCGCGGCGCAGAGCGCTTTGGACTCCTCCACGTTGACAAAGCCCACAGGCGCGGCTATGACCATGCGGGGGGAGAAGCGTCCCGCGTCGTATAATTCGCGCATCCGCATAAGGGCAGTCGGCGCGTTCCCCACGGCAAAGACGAGCGGCGCCGCAAGCCCCGCGGCCTTGTCGACGCCGGCGCGGGCGCGGGTGCCTCCGTTGAGACGCGCCGCGTCCGCCACGTCGCGGTCGGCGATGAAACACCGCGCCTCCCCGCCGTAGCGCTCCAGATTCCGTTTGCGTATCCCTGAAAAGGCCATCACGGTATCGGTAACCACCCACGCGCCGGCGCGGAGGAGATCGTACCCGGCCCGCGCCGCGTCGTGGGTAAACACCAGATTTTCATAGTAGTCGAAGTCCGCGCTCGTATGGATAACCCGCGTCAGCACCGCGGCCTCAAGGCCGGTGAGTTCCCGCCGGCGCGGGCCCGCCGCGGCCTCAAGACGCGCAAGTTCCTGTCGTATAATCTCAAAACTGCGCTGCTCTATCTCCTGGGGGTCCGTGTAGGTCATCTTTCAATCCCGATACGCGCCGCCACCCCCCGGTCAAAGGGGTGTTTCACTTTTCGCACGTCAGAAACGTAGTCCGCCATTTCCATAAGCCACGCGCCCGGGCGTCTTCCGGTGATAACCACCTCCAGATCCGCGTTCCGTCCCTCCAGAAAGGAGCGGAGGAGGCGCTCTTCGAGCATTCCGGCATTCATCGCGTCGAGAACCTCGTCCAGCACGAGGAGGTCCGCCGCGGGCTCCCGCACCGCGGCAATAATGCGGGAAAAAAGCCGCTCCTGCTCCTCCCGACACGCCGCGCCGGTTTCCGCGTCCATCTCGTGGGTAAAGCCGAAGCGCAGGTCCGACCGGATAACCAGCGCCCCCAGCCTCTCAAGGGACGCCACCTCGCCGGTAACGCCGCTTTTCAGGAACTGGGAGAACACCACGGTTTTATCCCTTCCTCTGGCCCGGGCGCACAGGCCCGCCGCCGCGGTGGTTTTGCCTTTACCGTCGCCGGTATAGACGTGAATGAGTCCCGCCATATATGCCTCTTTATACCCCTTCCTCAAGGATCGCGTAGATTTTCCCCAGGTCAACATGAGTTCTCACGCCGTCCGCGAGCGCGTCGTACTGGGCCTCTTTATAATCGTGGAAACTCGTAAGTTCCCCGTCCTTCGGGCGCGGCGCGCCTTTGGCTTCCCGCAAGGCGTGGAAGAGCGCCTCGCCCTCCAGGTCGAAGATGCCGTGCATATACGCGCCGTATACGTTGTCCTGAAACGCCCCGTCAGCTTTCCCGTTACAGTAGACCACAGGCGGCGCGTGAAACGTGTCGGTAAGGCCCATGTGTACCTCGTACCCCTCTACGGGTCTGCCGGAGAGGGGCGCGAGAATACCGGTAAGCGGCGCGAACACGCCGGCTGCGCGGGTGCGCACCTTTTCCCTGGTGAAAACGGTTTCCGCGTTGAGAAGGCCCAGCCCTTCCATTTCGCCGCCGTGTTCCACCCCGCAGGGGTCGGAGAGTCGTTTCCCCAGCATCTGATACCCCCCGCAGATGCCGAACACCGGCTTCCCCGCCTGATAATGGAGGGTCTTCACGGGCTTTTCAAAGCCGGTTTTCCGCAACCACGCCAGGTCAGCCATGGTGTTCTTGGTGCCGGGAATGACCAGGAGATCGGGGTTTCCCAGACGGTCGGGACGGTCAACATACCGGACCCCCGCGCCCGGGATGCGGCTGAGCGCGTTAAAGTCGGTAAAGTTGGCGATATGCGGGAGGCGCAGCACCGCGATGTCAACCACCGGCGCGGGCGCGTCCCGGTGCCGGAAGCGTTCCGAGAGGCTGTCCTCGTCGTCAATATCAACGGACAGGTAGGGAACCACCCCCAGAACCGGAACACAGGCTATCTCTTCGATTTTACGCAGGCCGCTTTCGAGGAGCGCCCTGTTCCCGCGGAACTTGTTAATAAGAAGCCCTTTGACAAAGCGCCGCTCTTCCGGGGTAAAGAGGAGGAGGGTGCCGGCAATCGCGGCAAACACGCCGCCGCGGTCAATGTCCCCGGCGAGGATGACCGGCGCTCCGGCAAGTCGCGCCACGTGCATATTCACGATGTCGTTTTCCCGAAGGTTAATCTCCGCCGGACTTCCGGCGCCCTCGATGACCAGTATGTCGAAGTCCGCGTTGAGCCTCTCAAAGGAGTCTTGTATTTTCGGGGCCAGGGTTTGTTTGTAGGCGTAATAATCCGCGGCTGAGAGGTTGTCGAAGACTTCGCCGTGGACGATGACCTGGGCTTTCGTATCGCTTGTGGGCTTGAGGAGCACGGGGTTCATGTCAACCAGCGGCGCGATGCCCGCGGCTTCCGCCTGCACCACCTGCGCCCTTCCCATTTCAAGCCCGTCTTCGGTGATATACGAGTTAAGCGCCATGTTTTGCGCCTTGAACGGCGCGACGCGGTATCCGTCCTGTTTGAAAATCCGGCAGAGCGCCGCGACAATGAGGCTTTTTCCCACATTGGAGGCGGTTCCCTGTATCATAATGGTCTTTGCCACAATGGGTCAGAGCCTATCCGAAACCCGCGGGCCGGTCAATCCCCCAGCGGGGGTGGCACAGCATGGCCGCCTGTTGTTTCCAAGTAGTGCAACACCGTGTCCGGTGAGCAGTCTGGCTGCTGTTGAGGCGCGGCTACGCTTCGCGCCGCCTGTCGCGGTTCGGGAGCCGTGCGTTGTTGTGCGCGGCAGCCTCCGGCCCGTCTCCGACGGTTCCGGCAGCGTCCCGTCCAGCGCTCCTAAGCAGTCTTTGTCCGCTTTGAGCCGCGCCACAGGACGCTTATGTGCCACCCGCCGCCGGCGGGCGGAGACGGTTGACACGCCGCCGCGTTTCGGACTAGGCTCTAATAAAAGTTTTACCAGTATCTTCAAGCTGGCGGTTTGGTTTGGGGATTAAAGGAGCGTTTCGTATGAGAACAGACTGGCTACCCGGTTCCCGTGACGGTATTTTGTGTATGGCGAAGGTCTGGCTGGAGAAGATGCGGCAGGAAGGCGATTCATGGGGGATACCCCGGACTCATAGCGCGGAGTTTGAGGCGCTTATTTTTCTGGCGGAAGTGGCGCTTGAGCGGGCGAAAAGGTCAGAGGAGCGCACCGAGGTGCTGAACGCGCTCTGCCGCGTGGCGTTTAATCCGCTTGAGGAGAAGATGCACCTTACGAGGGAGCGTTTTTTCGTGTCTCCGCCGCTCACCGAAGCGGACGAAATCGCCCTCCTGCTCACCGCTTCCGGCAGCGCGGCGCCGGACTTTTCCCCGCGGATTACGTTAAGCCTTATTGACAAGCAAGAGGTACAGGTCAAAGTCGCGCCGGTTGCGCCGAATGCGGACCCGCACCTGCTCCATCATGTCGACTTTGCCTACGGTGTGCTGGTGGACGAGATTTCCGGCAGGGTTGACGAGATGCTCGTGGTGCCGCAGTGCGCCGAAAGCCTACCCGTGGTGGTAGGTACGCGCCGGCGGGTGTACACTATCAGTCTTCCGCCGCAGTGCCGGGGGGTGTATGCGGCGGCGCGTTTCGTGAACGCCGACATGGAAACCGGCCCCTGGAGCGACATCATCGCCATTCTCCCCTCTTAACCCGCAGCCTCCGGCTGTTCTAGCATGGCCGCCTGTTGCTTCCAAGTGGTGCAACACCGTGTCCGGTTACTTCACTGTTTGCTACTTAGGCGCGGCTACGCTTCGCGCAGCCGGTCGCGGTTCGGGAGTCGTGCGTTGTTGTGCGTAGTAAGGGGTTGGTCGTTGTTCGGGGCGCGGCGCCAGAAGCCGTTTAAAACAGCTGGCGGCTGTCCGGGCGTGGTTGCGCCCCATGAAAGATTTTGTCTGCGAGTATCTGTGGAACAACCAGGAGGCCGTTTGATTTCTGTTTTTCCATAATTTTGCATCCTGTTAACCTGTCTATTCAAGTCTATTGAACCAAAATATTACCCACTTTACAAACATCTAAATGGTCAATATAATTAACTATTGTGTTCAATTAATCTGATTGGCTGGGTATATTGATTGATTGTCAGGATAGGAGCGGAAGCTCTGGGAGTCCAAACTTGTCCCAAAATTCAGGGGAATTTTACTGAGAATATTCTGTTGCGACATTATTTGACGTAGCAAGAGTTGTAAATTGGAAGATATGAGTAGTGGAATACGCTCCAATGAGCAAAAAGTAAGAGCAAGGCGTCTCTTGGTGATAGACGAGGCTATCAGGGTCGGGAAGTACCCTAACACGGACAGCCTGGCCGCCCTTGCCGAGGTCAATTCCCGGACCATCCAGCGGGACATCGAGTATATGCGGGCTATGTACGGAGCGCCCATCAAGTATAGTCCCGCCCGCCGGGGCTACTACTACACCGAACCGAACTTCTTCATCAAAAGTGTCCCCCTCACCGAAGGGGAGTTATTTTCCATCGCTTTGTTCGACCGGATGCTTGAGGAGTACCGGAATACCCCTCTTGAAAAGGACTTGCGAAACATCTTTGGAAAAATCGTCCAATGCCTACCGGATAATGTTAATGTGCAAGCGAACTTTTTGACCAGGCAGATGACTTTTATTCCTGGCCATGCAGGAATGATACATCTGGAGGTATTTAAGACAGTTTTCAAGGCGTTAAAACAACACCAGACCGTCTGTTTTGAATACCGGTCCCTTGAACAAAGCAACTACACATTCCGAATGGCCGACCCCCTATCACGCTGTCAGCCAGAGCGGTAACTGGTATTTCATCGGCTTCTGCCATAAGAGGCAGGAGCTACGATTGTTCTCTTTTTCCCGAATGAAAAACGTCAAAATGACCAAACAGAATTTTGGAATTCCCGCTGATTTTAAACCGGAAGCGTATTTTGACAAAGAAATAGGAGTGTGGGCCTCGTTCCGCACTCCATATATGGTGGAATTGTTGATAAGTAAGGAAATTGTGACCTACGCCCTTGACCGGCAGTGGCACAGTACGCAGGAAGTCAGGTCCAATGATGACGGTTCGGTGTATGTGAAGTTTACCACGACCCAGATGCCGGAAGTTTTGCGCTGGGTTCTGGGTCAGGGCCGCATGGTAAAGGCACTGGGACCGGCAGAGCTGGTAGACATGGTGAAGTCAGAGGCGGAGAAGGTGCGGGGGATGTATGAATGATTTGAGCGGTTATGATAATTTCAGGTTTTTACCTGTGGATTATAAACTTAACATTACGACAGGGGGACAAATATGTCAGTTGAACAAATTATCAAAGATGGCGCTAAAGCTCTGGGAAGCAGAGTTTATATCGCGCCAGTCATTGAGGAAAAGAAACTCAATAATGCCGTCACGTCTATTGCCACGGGTATTGATCCGGGCCTAATCGTTGCCATTGTGGATACGACGACTATCCTCGGAAGCGCTAAAGGACTTGTGTTTACCGGAGATACGCTTTATTACCGGGGATCTGCAAAGCCGGTGGCAATTTCCTATAAAGACATATCAAAATCGGAACATAAAATCATCGAAAAGACCGATGAAAAAGGAAAGGTAACAACGACAAAAATCGTTGATGTTTTCGGCAAAGACGGACAAATCATTCTGAACATTCAAGACCCGTCCTTCGGGCATGACAAATTTTCCGAACTGCTTGATGCCATTATCGCGGAGGGCGGTGAAGAAGGAAGTTTCCAAACTTCACATCAATTGCAATCATTGTCAGATATGGATATTGCCGTGAGAATGGCATATATTAAAATTGTCACCAACTATCTGCATTCTGACAGGGAGACTGTCAACAATAAAGAGTATGCCGAAATAATCGGCATCATTGTTCGTAACAATATTGACAATGAAAATCGTTTCATTTTGCGCCAATACATCATGGACACTGCCAGTCTTGAAGACAACGCGTCACTGGTCAAGTTTCTTTGTGCAAATGTTGATGAAGGCAGCCTTGTGGAATTGCAGAAATCGCTGATGCAGGATGTCATCGGGTTGTTCAGAATCAGGGAAACTGAAAAGGACGATTGTGATTTTTCGCGGTGGTCCAATGATTCTTTTCTGAAAGAACTCCAAAAACTGCTTGATGTCACCGATGCGCAAATTGAATTTTTCTTTGAAAAATTCAAAACTGATGAAGAAATTATCAAACAACGGCAAACTGATAAACAAATTGAGAACACGTTCAAAGACCTTATGGCAAAAGGCGTAGCTGTCGGCGTTCCAGCGGCGACCTTGTTTTTTTCCGGATCAATGTGGATAATCGGCGGTCAATTGCTTCTTTTTGGAAGTTTTTTACCGCTCGCAATCGCTGCGGGGCTTGGCTTTGCCGCGTTTAAAGGCGTTAAATACTTAACCGGTATTAATGAAATCGAGGCAAATGGCAAGCGTGAGCTTATGCTTCAAGGTATTATCCGCAACTCACAAAAAGCCCTCAATTTTCTCATCGAGGACGTAAATTATATTGCAGTAAAATTGTCAGCGGAATTGTCAAAAGGACAAGTTACTGCAATCCATATCCAAAAACTGAAAACGCAGCTTTTAATGCTTGCTCAGGGCACTTTGACGGTGAGCGGACGCATGGCTAATGCGGAAAAAGAAGCAGTTATAGCCAAACTCCCACAAAAACTCAACAAGACTCGTTTTGATGAATTGACCAGCAAACCGACGCAACAAAAATACCGTCCGATTGTCATGGCGGGATTTGATGAAACCAAAACGAAGAGTTCCGATGGGCAGTCTAGAATCGAATGGATTTTGAACTTTGACCTTCCGTTGGAAAAACTGGAAGAAATTCACGGTGTTCTGGATAACTTCGGCTACTTCGATGTGAAAACTGCCGGACTTGCTTCGATGAACGCTTTTGGGAAAAACCTTTTGGGCAAGGCAAAAGGGGCATTGACAGGTGAATAACTTTTGATCGTCTGCCCGTGTTATTTGCGGGCAGGCAAAGGGGATAATTTATGCATGATGAAAAAAGAATCTCTCGTGAAACCATGGATGATGCCGGGAAAGCTGGTTTGGCACAGCGCCACCAGCAGCAGGCTTTGGGTAATCTGACAGACCAAATTAATCAAGGTTTGGGCGTTTTGTCACAAATTAACGATAGTAACCTCTCCGAATTGGAATCGCTACTGGAACAAAGCGAAGTATTACTACAAAAACAAGGAGTGAATACTGATGTCATTGATTATACGAATGTGAATACTTCCGCTATAGATAAAATGCTGAATTTATCAGAAAAAGAGGTGCAGTCAATTAAAGCATATACCTTTGACCATGTAGATACTATTGATTTTGGTGAAAGTGTATCGTGGGAAGATTATCTCGCCAATATCGAAGGTTATGCCGAAAAACACCACATAGATCTGTCCGTTGATCCATTCCAGGAGTTAATGACGGCAAAAGATCGTGCGGAAATAGCAAAACGTATAAAAGATGACTATACCATGAAAAAAGCCCACTGCGATAAATGGGATTACATTATCGCGGCTTCAAGTGGTGTTGTATGCGGCCTAATAGATGCCTTTTTTGTTGGAATGCCGGGGAAAAGTAAACTTGGAAACTGGACAGACAAAATGGCGGATAATCTGGTTGAAAAATTTACTGGCTTTGTTTTTAATGCTGATAAAAAAGCCAAGTCAGCTTTGCAAAACAAGGCGCCTGAAGGAATTGCAAGCTGTATCGGTTATCTTGAACATAGATTCAAAGTGAACTATGACGCCCGCTATGCTGCTGATCTTGGATTAACAACCGAACAATTGAGTATGGCTCCTGTTAATCATCACCTAAAATCATTAGGTCATGCTCCTGACATAATAGGATTATTTTTTTCTCTTCTGGACCAATTTACCAATACTACATCTATTATTTCAGATGGACAAATAATCAGAATAGAAAACAAGGACGGTAATTTCAGATTACAGGGCGATAATTTTATTGCAAAATTATTTTGTGGGTTTTTTAATTGGTTGGGACACATAATGTCAGACTTGGCAGGCTCAAGCGGTACAAGAGGTCACAAAAATACAAGAGGCAGCGGTATACCGATGCCTTTTTTTGAGCTGTTCCAACTATGCGATTTCGGTTCTTTCAATGTTGGCGGCGACCAAAAAACATTAGCGGAATTTTCAACAAAAATGTTTCAGGAAGGCTATGATGCCCGCCATGGAGCGGCAATGGCAATTCCTGTTTTTCTTAACGAAATAATAATCAGGGTATCTTTTACTATCAAGAGAAAATTCTACCATAAGAAAACCTGGAAGGAATCAATGCCCTTTGGCAATCAGCCTGAATTAAGGCGTATGCTTGTCGTGGGACATGGTTCTCTTTGCATTGTTGACGCAATAGACGCTGGAATACGATCTGGCGGCAATGTTCTTACGTTTGCTTTACATCTTAATCTGGTTGCATGGCAAAAGTTTGCCTTTTCCGGTTTGCGCGAGATAATGGCTATCTACCGGGGTAATATGCTAGATATGGATACCCTAAACCGCGATTTGGATGCTGAATGGGAGAGGTTAAACGCATAAAGTATGAATTTATTTGACCCCGTACAGAAGGGCATGGAGTTCACGATACCCTGCCACAGCTGCTGCGCCGGGGTCATTATCTATTACTCTATGGCGTTCGCCTTTGCGGACGGAGTTTAGGAGGTTAAACCGTGCTGTTGAAATACAAGCCGTTAAACGGTGCATACTTAAAAACAGTCCCGCTTGTAGCCGCCGCCGAACAGAGCTGGAAAAGATACGGCTTACCAGAGGGCAGGTTTCGTTACTGCCCGGGGTCAACGAGGTAACCGATGACGAGCGGGAAATTATGGCGGCGCATCCGGCGCGGACAGAGATAATAAAACCAAAAGCCTCAAAGAGGTTCCGGTAAACACCGCCTACGAACTGATTGATGAGTGCGTCAACCCCGACACGCTTCGGAAGTGGTTTCAGGAGGAGACTCGCGAGGAACTTAGACTGGTGATACTTCAGCGGATGGAGAAGCTCGGGATAAAGCCGAAGGCACGGGATAAAGGCGCGTAGCGGGAAGTTTATGAAACAGCCGGAGGCTGCGGCGGACTTTGATTTTTACACGCCGAACTTTGGTTTGTACAGGAAAATGTCCGGCTGCGGACTGCTTACGTCCGGCTTTGAGAAAACAGGGCGGGTGGCGGCAATCCGTGAGGCATCGTCGATACGGCCAGGGACTTGGGAGATACGGAAAAATATTGCGACTATTGCGGGTTAAAGTCGGTATTCCCGAAGGGGCGGGTTCCACGGACGGCATATCCATAGCCGAGTACGCAGTGGCCAACAAGTTTGGCGTCTTTCGGAACGGCAAATGGCGGATATCACCCCGCCCCTTCATAAGAGGCCGGATAGAAAACAAAGAGGGCGCTATCAAAAACACCGTTGATAAATTTTTCGCGCTGGTATCAGAGGGAAAACTGGACGTCCGAACCGCAGTAAGCCGGATCGGACAGTTCGCGGAGGAAGGGGTGAAAACGTTTATCCGCGAGGGGAGTTTTGTCCCAATTCCGGCATTACCGTCAAAAAGGAAAAGACCGGCAGGCCGCTCATTGATATCGGCGCCATGCGGGGGCGGTAACGCATAATGTCATACGCTCCAATGGCGGGTCGGGCTAGGATGAGCCTCATGCGGTCGGTCGGTAGACCTCGTAAAGTGAAATCGCGCCGGTTCATACATAAACGGCACATGGACGGACGGAGCGGTGCTGGACACGCCTTTCAGGGGAACGGTACAGCCCTGCCCTCCGGTGAAACCATGCGGATACTGCCCGAAGGGACGAGAAAGAGAGACGTCATTGAGGTTGTCGCGCCCCGCGCTCTGACGTTTTTCGTGGCGGACCCGGCAACCCAGAGGCCGTCAGACCGGCTGGTATGGTGGGGCGTTGAGTATGTTATTACCGGCGCTGGCCTGCATCCGCACGGCATATCCGCGCACCTCCAAGGCAGAATGAGACGACTCCGGCCCGTCTCCGACGCAGCCTCCGGCTGTTCCATAAGCGTCATGCGAAGCGCGGCAAAGCGGGCAACGACAGACTAGCTGCCTCCGGCGGCTGGGGGAACCGGTTCCCCCAGACCCCCCGGTAGCGCAAGACGCGCCGCGCCCCGAACAACGCGCCGCCCCTTACCGCGCACAACAACGCATAGCTCCCGAACCGTCCGCCGCTGCGCGAAGCGTAGCCGCGCCTGGCTAATATCAAGCCCGCTCACCGGACAAGGTGTTGCACCATTCGGAAACAACAAGCGGCCTTGCTTGAAACCGTCGGAGACGGGGCGGCCATGTTTGAAACAGCCGGAGGCTGCGGAGGCTGTGCCTCCCGCCGCCGGCGGGGTGGTGACGGGCCAAAAGACGCTTGCGAACCCATAGGCGCCGGAGCTATAGTGATAAAATGCGTATTGTATCGTGGAATGTGAACGGTATCCGCTCGGCGGAAAAGAGGATGGGTCTTATGGAGTGGCTGAGGTCCGATGCGCCGGAGGTGCTGTGCCTTCAGGAAACCAGAGCCACGCCGGACCAGCTTCCCAAAGAAATGCTAAATCCGACGGACAAAAAGGAGCGGCGCTACCGTTCCTATTGGAGCTGCGCCAAGAAACGCGGGTATTCCGGGGTAACGCTCTATACGCGCATAAAGCCGCGGAGCGTAAAGCCCATGGGCATACCCTATTTCGACGACGAGGGGCGGGTATTGCAGGCGGACTTTCGGGATTTCGTGCTTATCGCCGCGTACTTCCCCAATTCGCGGGACTTCGGGGCGCGCCTTGACTACAAGATGGGGTTTTGCCGGGCCATAAAGACGCGCTGCGATACGCTCGTGGCCTGCCGGCGCCACGTGGTACTGTGCGGGGACTACAATATCGCCCACAACGCCATTGATCTGGAATATCCCAAAGAAAACGAGAAGTCCGCCGGTTATTTGCCGGAGGAGCGCGAGTGGATGGATATATTTTGCGGCGCGGGGTATGTCGACACCTTCCGCGCCTTTCATCCGGGGGAGCCCAAGCACTATACCTGGTGGTCCTACTCGGCGAACGCCCGATCGAGAAATATAGGGTGGCGCCTCGACTACCACTGCGTTGACCGCGCTTTCATGTGGCGGGTGGAGAAAAGCATCATCCGTGCCGACATAAAAGGCTCTGACCACTGCCCTGTGGAACTCCATATCCTCTGAACTCCGCGGGTATGGCGCGTCCCGCGGTTCCCGTGGTATACTTCTCCAATGCGTATTACCTACAACTCGCCGGTGGTGCTTACCTACACCCTCATAAGCCTTGGCGCCCTTATCCTTTCGCTCACCGTGTTACCGGATCTTATGGAACGGTGGTTTCTCGTGCCGGGAAAGGAAGACTTTTCCCTCCGCAGCATCCGCAACATCGTTACGCTCGTTACCCACGCCATAGGCCACGCGGACTTCTTCCACTTTATCAGCAACTTCTCCCTGCTTCTCATCCTCGGCCCCATGCTGGAGGAACACTACGGCTCCCTGTCCCTCCTCTTTATGATGTTCGTTACCGCGCTCGTTACCGGCGTGCTTAACGTGTTTTTCTTCTCCACGGCCCTGCTGGGCGCAAGCGGCGTCGTGTTCATGCTGATACTCCTCGCGTCTTTCACCAACTTCCGCAAAGGGGAGATCCCCCTGACCTTTATTCTCGTGCTTATCCTCTACGTGGGCGGCGAGGCGGTTTCCTCGTTTGACGACAACAACATCTCCGAGTTCGCCCATATCATAGGCGGCGTCTGCGGAAGTCTCTTCGGCTTCCAAAAAGCCGCCGCCGGCGGCGGAGGCACAAAAGCTTCCTGCGAAGCGCTCTGAACAACGACGGTCAGCTTTGCCGCGCAGCGCCCCGCCGTCTCCGGCTGTTCCATAAGCTTCCTGCGGAGCGCCTCTAAGCGGGCGGAGATTGGTTTGCCGCGCCCGAACAACGACCCGCCCCGAACAACGCACAACAACGCACAAGCCGCCGGAGGCTGCGCGAAGCGTAAGCCGCGCCTGGGCTGTGCAAGCCCCCTAACCGGACAAGGTGTTGCACCGCTTGGAAACAACAAGCGGCCTTGCTGTGCCTCCGGCGCCGCCGGCGGACAGGGTGTTGCACTATTTGGAAACAACAGGCGGCCATGTTTGAAACAGCCGGAGGCTGAAAAAAAAGCTTGCGTTTTCGGCGGAGTATGCTATAGTGGTATTATGCATTACGGAATGATTTTTATTTTTGATGTCGCGAGCCCCTCAGGGCAGACTTTGGACAAACAATACACTAAATATATGTACGCACCTGCACTTATCAAGCCCAATTCGATAGAATTTCATCTTTTTTTTACTTTTTTATATAAGCGTCCCGCGCCCGTCTCCGACGGCTTCATAAGCGTCCCGCCCCGTGCCTCAGACGCAGCCGCCGGCGGTTCCGCAGCCTCCGGCTGTTCTAGCAAGGCCGCCTGTTGCCTCTTAATGGTGCAACACCTTGTCCGGTTACTTCGCTTTCTGCTACTCAGGCGCGGCTACGCTTCGCGCAACGACGGGCGGTTTGGGAGCGGCGCGTTGTTGTGCGTAGTAAGGGGCTTGTCGTTGTGCGGGGCTGAGCGCCGCGCA
>JAITHR010000272.1 GCA_031279895.1 Spirochaetaceae bacterium | reverse complement strand
TCAGGGGCCCCGCGGCACGACCGGACACGCCGGCAGTAACGGCTCGTCCCCCCGGGACAGGCTGAACCGCTACGGCGCGTGGGGCGTCAACGTCGGGGAGAATATCTCCTACGGCGGCGCCACGGGGCAGGATATTGTGGTTCAGCTGTTAATCGACGACGGCGTGCCTTCGCGGGGGCATCGCAAAAACAACATGGAAAGCGCCTTCGCGTTTGCGGGGGTCGGGGTCGGAGCCCATAAAGTCTATGGAACAATGGCGGTTCTTGACTTTGCGGCGGCATATACGGAAAAATAACCTGTTATAAATTAAGGGAGTAAAGGAATTATGATGAAACAGACCTGTTTTTTGACGGCGCCCTTCGGTTCGGCGCGGGTATGGTGTTTTGTAGTGCTGCTTTCCTGCTTTTTCGGTGCCGGTGCCTCGGCGCAAGACATGACAAAGCAGCAGCTCCGGCAGTTGTATAGCAATTTTTTACGGGCCGAGGGCTTCTCGCCGACAGTCGATAGCGACGGGGACGTTCAGTTCAAATATGAGGGCGGAATCTACTACATAGCCGTCCATGAGAAGGATCAACAGTTTTTTAACCTTATGTACCCGAACTTTTGGGAAATAGAATCCGAAGACGAACTCATTCAGGCGGTATTTGCCGCGGACACCGTTACCGGTAACAAGAAAGTTGTGAAAGTGTATCTCACTCAGGATTGGAATAACGTCTCAATTTCCGTAGAACTATTTCTAAAAAATCCCGCTGATTTCAGTACCTTTTTCTATCGGTCTATGAGTCTGATTGCCGGTGCAAGACAGGATTTTATAGATGAAATGTCCGGTCAGGAGTAACGGACAAGGCGTACCGTCTCCGCCCGCCGGCGGCGGGTGGCACATAAGCGTCATGTCCCGCGCTCCGAACAACGCCGCGCCCCGACGGTTCCATAAGCGTCATGCGAAGCGGCTCCGAACCGCGACGGTCAGCTGACCTGCCTCCGGCGGCAGCCTCCGGCTGTTTCATAAGCGTCATGCCACGCGCTCCTAAGCGGGCGTTGACTGACTAGCTGCCTCCGGCGGTTGGGGAGGCCAGCCTCCCCAAACCCCACGGTAGCGGCTTCCTGCGCCGCGCCCCGAACCACGCCGTCTCCGAACAACGCACAACAACGCACGGCTCTCGAACAGCCGGAGGCTGCGCGAAGCGTAGCCGCGCCTGGGCAGCACGGACGCGCTCACCGGACAGGGTGTTGCACCATTCGGAAACAACAAGCGGCCCTGTTTAAAACCGTCGGAGACGGGCCGGAGGCTGCGGAGGCTGGGGGTGTAGTACAAGAAAGTGAAATACAATAGAATGGGAACTTATGAACAGTCTCAAGTTAAAGTTTTTCGTGTGTTTTATCGGATTAGGCATACTCATTTCTTTGATGATGTATGTCCCTTACGCGGCGTATATCACCTATGTCTACCGCACTACCCTTACCAAAGCACTGCGGCTCGTGGAAAAACAATGCCCGTATCTCGCGGAGCCTGAGGCGCTCGAACAGCTGGGGCGGGAGGATGCGGAGGAATACTGGACCATGGAATACCGCATACAGGATGTGGCGGAGATCTTCGACCTTGCCTATATCTACCTCTGCAAGCCCGCGGGGAACACGTTCCAGTTCGTCATCGCATCCGATGTGGTTCCGGGGGATACCATGGAGGATATGTTCGGGCTCTGGGAGGTGGAGGAAATCCCGCCGGTTATGAGCGCGGCCTTTCGGACCGGGACCCTTCAGATCGCCAAGAAGCCCTTTACCGACGACTGGGGGACTTTTATCTCCGCGTGCCTCCCGATTATCAAAGACGGCGCGGTACAGAGCGTACTCATGGCGGATTACGAGATAACCGCCGTAAAAAACCTCCGGCAACGGGCGCTGTTCGATTTTGTTATCTGCGTCGCGCTTTCGACCGCCGCGGCTCTGGCACTCACGATAAATATGTCCGGCTCCCTGATACGCCCCATAAAAGAGCTGGAAACCATAGCGGAGTTCCTTTCAAACCAGAACTTCGACGTTGACTTCACGCGGTTCAGAAAAGACGAGATCGGGAATATCCAGACCGCGCTCATCCATATACGGGACAACCTCCGCGGCGCCATGGAAGAGGCGGCGCGGAACCTCTCGACGGTTACCACCACTTTCAAGCGCCTCTCCACGGTCATATCCGAGTCAGCCGACGCCCTTAAGGTTATCACCGGCAATATGGATGCGATGGGTACGGAGACCGATTCCCAGATAGATTCTCTTGCCCAGACCGCAGGCGCCATCGAGGAAATCACCACATCCATCGCGTACCTTGACCAGGCGGTTTCCACCCAGGCGGACTACATTGACCGGTCTTTTCTTTCTATAGAAAGCCTCATTTCCAACATCGGCTCCATAAAGGAGGAGGTGGGCAAGGTAAGCAAAACCGCCGACACCCTCAGCAAGTCGTCTTCCGGCGGCGGCGCCATGCTCTCGAAGCTCTCCCAGGAGGTGGCGCGGATGCGCGAACAGTCGGCGGCCTTGCAGAACGCCAACAAGACCATCGCGGACATCGCGGCGCAGACCAACATCCTTGCGATGAACGCGGCTATCGAGGCCGCGCACGCCGGGGAGTCCGGCAAGGGGTTCGCGGTGGTTGCCGGGGAAATCCGCAAACTGGCGGAGATGGCGGGAAAGGAGTCGGAATCGGTTTCCGCGGAGATTAAGAACCTTGAGCGGGCTATTTTTCAGATAGGCACGGTTTCCCGTGAGACGGTGGAGGCCATGAACACGATATTCACGGAGATAAGGTCCATGGACAATTCTTTTGCTCTGGTGGACGCTTCGGTGGCGGACCTTGCCGCAGGCGGCGGGAACATCATAAACGCGCTTAAAACCATTCAGGAGATGACAGGTCAGGTTAAGGACGGTTCCGGGCGGATAAACCGGCAGAGCGATACTATTCATCGGGAGATGGCGCGGCTTGAGCAGATTTCTACGGAAGTAACGAAGCGCGCCCGCGAGGTCAGGACCGCAAGCAGGACCATCGGCTCTTTCCTTGAAAAGACCAAAGAACTTGTCGTCCCGCCTCCGCCGTCTCCGCCGTCTCCGACGGTTTCAAAAGCGTCCCGCGAAGCGCCTGTAAGCGGTCGTTGACAGCTTTGAGGCGGTATGCGTGAAGCTGTTTGAAACAGCCGGAGGCTGGGGTTGGAACAATCGGGCCGGTGCGCTATAATGCAGGAAAGTTGTACGAATATACCGTGCGGTAAAGTGTGCGGTCTTTTGAGAAAAACAATGAAAATAAAGAACATGAAAAAGAAAGCAGGTTGCGGCGGTCTCTTAGTCCTTGCGGTTATGCTGGCCGCTTCCTGTTCGGCGCGGGTGAACGCCGCGCTCTCGCAGGAGGGGTCCGGGAACCTGTCCCTCCAGGCGAACCTTGAGCCGCGCACAGCGGCACTCATTCAGGCGCTCTCCCGTCTTAACAACCCTTCGGCGCCGGCAACAGGGAAAAACATCCTTGACGGACGCTCCATCGGCGCGTCTCTCGGCGCGGCGCCCGGGGTGCAGTCGGTTTCCCTAAGCAACGTCAGTCCGGTTGCGATTACCGGAACCATCGCGGTGGCGCAGGTGGACTCGTTTCTCGCGGTTCCTGAAAACCAGGGGCGCGGACGGTTCATCACCTACCAAAAGTCCGGCAGCGGCGGCAGGTTTACGGCGCGTCTCAATCGGGAGATAAGCCCGAAGGTCATGGCGCTCCTTTCGCCGGACGCGGTTGACTACCTTTCGGCACTCATGGCGCCGGCGGCCACCGGCGAGGCGCTCTCCAAGACGGAATACGTGGCGCTCGTGCGCTCGGTATACGGCAGGGGCATTGCGGAAGAGATAGCCGGCGCCCGTGTGTGGGCCGCGGTTGACTTCCCCGGGCCCATAAGCGCCATTCGCGGCGGCACCGTGTCCGGCGCCTCCAAAAACCGCGCCGAGTTCGACATCCCCCTGCTTGACCTCCTGGTTCTTGAAACGCCCCTGGAATACGAAGTCTCATGGAACTAATTCTTTTCCTTTTTTACCAAAACTACGCAAGTTACGCGCTCTGCTTTATGTGGAGCGCCTCAAAGCTGTCAACGACTGCTTACAGGCGCGATTCGGGACGCTTATGGAACAGCCGGAGGCTGCATGTGGAGCGCCCCGAAGCTGTCAACGACTGCTTACAGGCGCGACGCGGGAAGCTTATGGAACCGTCGGAGACGGCGGCGGGCCGGAAAGAAAATGAAACAACAGCTTAACGTTATGCGCCTTACCCTCTATGCCCCGCTTTTTTACGATCCGGACCATACGCTTTCCCCTTTTGCCGTTGCCGGAAAAGGCGCGGGGGAAACGCTCTTTTTGTTTGCGATCCCCCAGGAGCAGGCGTTCAGCATAGAGCCGGAACCGGAGGGTTACCTGGGAGCGCCGCTCTTTGCGGGAACCGCCCGCGTTGAAGAGGGGAGCGGGGAATTCGCGCTTCCCGCGGGGAATTACCTTTTTGCCCAGGCGCGTGGGGAGCTGGACGCGGCGGATGTTGTCTGGATGGCGGCGGAGGTCCAGAAAGACGGGCTTTGGGAAAAGCGGGTTCTCACGGACCGGCTCTACCTGCGCCGGCTTTTCGAGCACGGCGGGCCGGTAACGCAGGTATTCAGGCCGTTTCGGTAGAATGGGGGTTTGTGATGAGACGCACGTCCCGCTGGGGGAAAGGAATGGTAAGACCCGCCGCTTCGACGGCCTCTTTGATTGCCCGTATCTGTTTCCAGTAAATATCCCAGTAGCAGTCCGCCGGCGCCCATACGCGGAGCATGATATTCACCGAGCTTTCCCCCAGGGACTGGGCCATGATTTGCGGCGCCGGGTCCGTGAGAAACCGGCTTTCGTTTCGGACGATGTACTCCATTACCCTGTACGCCGCGTCGATTGAGTCCCCGTAGGAGATGCCCACCACCAGGTCCATCCTTCGTTTGGAGGAGCGGCTGTAGTTTTTCACGGGCCCTGCCCAAATCGCCGAGTTCGGCGCGGCGATGCACACCCCGTCGGGCGTTTCGAGGGTAGTGGTAAAAAGGTCGAAGGCTTTTACGGTACCGGTAAACGCGCCGAACTCGATGAAATCCCCCTTGCGGTACGATTTGAGAATGACCAGCATGATACCGGAGGCGATATTGCCCAGCGTGTCTTTGAGTGCCAGCCCCACGGCGACCCCGGCGGTGCCGAGGAGCGCCACCAGCGCGGCGGTGTT
>JAITHR010000223.1 GCA_031279895.1 Spirochaetaceae bacterium | reverse complement strand
GTTGAAAACCGGCTAACGGCGTGGTATAGTCATATACTATTTTTAATATGAATAAGGCGGATAAGAGGGAATGATTGGATATATGAGAAAGCCGTTGCTGCGGGCGCTCTGCACCGCGGTTCTTGCGTTTGCCGCGGGGGCCGGTATCCACGCGCAAACCACCTCTGAGGGGCTTCGGTATACGAAAAGCGGACAAGCCATAACCATCACAGACTACAGCGGCACTGCCAGAACGGTGGTTATTCCCGCCGCGATTGAGGGCCTGCCGGTAACCGCCATCGGGGACTATGCGTTTCAGGGGTGCGGCGGCCTTACCAGCATAACTATCCCCGGCAGCGTTACCGCCATCGGGAACTATGCGTTTGCTTGGTGCAGCGGCCTTACCGGTATTACCATCCCCAACAGCGTAACCTCCATCGGGTACGGGGCGTTTTGGGGGTGCGGGAGCCTTACCGGTATTACCATTCCCAACAGCGTAACCGCCATCGGGAACGGGGCGTTTGAGAGGTGCGGCAGCCTTGCCAGCGTAACCATTCCCAACAGCGTTACCGCCATCGGGGAAGCCGCATTTAGGGGGTGCGGGAGCCTTGAGAGCATTACTGTTGATAAGAACAATACCGCCTACACCGGCATTGACGGGGTACTCTTTACCAAAAACCAGAAAACCCTCGCGGCGTACCCCGGGGGAAAGAAAGGAGCATACACTATCCCCGCCAGCGTAACCGCCATCGGGAACGGGGCGTTTTACGCCGGCAGCCGTCTTGAGAGCGCGAACCTCCCCAACTCGATTACTGAAATTAGCTACGCGGCGTTTTCCGAGTGCGCGGGCCTCAGGTCCGTTACGATCCCCGCGTCGGTAACGAAGATTGAAACGATGGCGTTTGAAGCGTGTACGAGCCTTACGAGCGTAACGTTTGCTGCGGGAAGCGGCATAAGAGAGGCGAATTTTTCTTCTTATAACGCCTTCCCCGGGGATTTACGCGCAAAGTATGCTGCCGGCACCAGCGGCGCGGGGAGGTATACGCGGCCTCACGGCTCCTCCGACACCTGGACGAAAGGGAGTATCGGGAGCGCGGCGGAACCGCTCTTCACCGGCACCGGCGGCGCGGGAAAGAGTATCGCTATCCTCGTGTCGAAATATAAGGAGGCGGGTGTTGACCTGCCCACGGTGCTGCCCGAGGTGGTACAAAGCGCCCTTATTACGGACTTCAAAAAGTATTCGGCCATTGAGGTGCTTGATCGGGAAACCCTCGACAGGCTCCTGCAAGAAACGATAGATCCGACCTATGAAGACAGCCTCGATATAGTCCGGCTGGGACACGTTACCCATACGGATTACATTATGACCGGCAGCATCCTCAAAACGAGAACCGGCTATGTTATGAGCCTTCATATCGCGAATACCAGAGACGGGAGGATCAACGCCTCCGTAAGCGTCCCCTGCACGCTGGACGAGCTGGAAAACCTGACCGGCATTCATAAGGCCGCGGCGGACCTGCTTCCGCAGCTGGGCGTGTCCCTCACCGGCAAGGCGAAACAGGAACTCGCCGCCCCGCCCGCCGGCCAGCCTCCGGCTGTTCCATAAGCGTCATGCATTGCGCGGCAAAGCACGCCGCGCCGCTTACGACGCGCTCCGAACAACGCTACGCCCCAAAACCACGCGGCCACCACGCGCCGTTTCCAAACCGTCGGAGGCTGCGCGAAGCGTAGCCGCGCCTGGGCAGCAACCAGCGAAGTAACCGGACACGGTGTTGCACCACTTTGAAGCAACAGGCGGCCATGTTTGAAACAGCCGGAGGCTGGCCGCGCCTGGGCAGCAACCAGTAACGTAACCGGACACGGTGTTGCACCCTTAAGAAACAACAGTGCTTGAAACAGCCGGAGGCTGGCCGCGCCTGGGCAGCAGCCAGACTGCTCAATGGACACGGTGTTGCACCCTTTGGAAACAACACGCGGCCATGCTTGAAACAGCCGGAGGCTGCGGCCATGCTGAAACCGTGGGACACGGCGGAGGCTGCGCCGGGGGTTGACAATTTTTTGGGAAGAGGGGATACTGGGAGTACCTCCTATGAAAGGCGGCTTTGAAAACGGGCGGCGGTGCCGCTCCTCCCAGAGAGAAATACCGTGAAGGTATGGTGCATACGGGAAAAACTCGTTCCCGATACGTCTGTGTATTTTATTTTGGAGAATACCTATGAAAAAGCCGTTTTTCAGGGCCGCGCTCTGCGCCGCAGCCCTCGTACCCGCCCTTCTTAGCTGTAACAAACCGCAGCAGAAAGCGCCGGCGGCCAGCGCCGCCCCGTCTGACGAACTTACCGTCGTTATCGGCGGAGAGCCGGACGAAGGCTTTGACCCCTGCACCGGTTGGGGACAGTACGGGTCCCCGCTCTTTCAGAGCACCCTTTTGGAGTTCGACAAAGACATGGGCTTTGAAAACGACCTTGCCGTTGAGTATGCGGTGAGTGCCGACGGGCTCGTGTGGACGTATCGCATACGCGCCGACGCCCGCTTTACCGACGGAAAGCCCGTTACCGCCAGGGACGTGTCGTTTACCTATAATACGGCGAAACAAACCGACAGCGAGGTTGACCTGACCCGTATGCGGGAGGCCCGCGCTATCGACGATACCACCGTGGAGTTCGTCATGGAATCCCCCATGTCAACCTTCCCCTACATAACCGCAACCATCGGCATTGTGCCGGAACATATCTATACCGCGAACCCGCAGGCTTACGGACAGAAGCCGGTCGGGTCCGGGCCCTATGCTTTCGTGCAGTGGGACAAGGGCCAGCAGCTCATCGTGGAGCGGAACGAGGGGTATTACGGCAGGATGCCCGCGTTTAAGCGGATTACGCTGCTCTTCTATGATACCGACGCGGCGCTCGCGGCGGCGCTGAAAGGAGAGGTTGACGTGGCCATGACCATTCCCTCCCTGGCGCGGGACATCCCCGGATACACGCTGCTGCGATGCCCCAGCGTGGACAATCGGGGCATAAGCCTTCCGGCTACGCCGGCGGGCGGGCGCAACCCCGACGGATTACCGGTGGGGCATGACGTTACGAGCGATATTGCCATCCGCAAAGCTCTTATCTACGGTATCGATCGGGACGCTATCGTGCGGGACGCGCTCCGGGGCTACGGGAGGCGCGCGGATTCCGCGTGCGACAACCTCCCCTGGTGGAACCCTGAGACGAAAGTCGCGGATAAAGACGTCGCGGGACAGCAGGCGGCGCTTGAGGCTGCGCTCTGGATAGACGGCGACGGCGACGGCATACGGGAGAAAAACGGAATCAAAGCGTCGTTTGACCTGGCGTATCCGGCGGAAGACGGGCTCCGCCAGGCGGTGGCCCTTCAGTTCGCCCAGCAGGTCAAAGCCCTGGGCATTGAAGTCAAACCCACTGGCAAGAGCTGGGACGACATTTACCGTATCCGCTACGAGACGCCGGTCGTGTTCGGGTGGGGCGCCCACAACCCGATGGAGATTTATAACCTGTTTTACGGAAAGTACGCGACCCAAGGCTTCAATAACCTCACGAACGCGGTAAACCCGACGGTTGACCGGTATATGGACGCGGCGCTCGCGGCGCTGAAGCCGGAAGAGGCCCTTGCGAACTGGCGCCTTGCCCAGTGGGACGGCACGACCGGATTCTCCAGCCTTGGGGACGCGAGCTGGTGCTGGATAGTGGACATCGACCACCTCTACTTCGTGCGGGACAACCTCGATACCGGAAACCAGCGCATCCACCCCCACGGACACGGGTTTCCGGTCATCTCGAACGTAAAAGAGTGGAAGCGCAAATGAGATGGGCCCGGGCCGCGGGTATCTTCGCGGCAAAAACACTGGCGCTGTTTCTCGCGGTATCGGCCCTCTCTTTCACGCTCGTGCGCCTCTCGCCGATTGATCCGGTGCAGGCATACGTGGGAAACGACGCTTCGGTCTCAAACGAACAGCGGGAGCGCATCGCCCGTCGCTGGGGCCTGCGGGAGCCGCCGGTAACCCAGTATTTCACCTGGCTCGGCAACCTCTGCCGGGGGGACTTCGGGGAATCGACCCTCTTCCGTCTGCCGGTATTGCAGGTCATACGAGAGCGGGCGGTGCTTTCGGCGGCGCTTATGGCCCTGTCATGGGCGTTCTCCGGTCTCCTGGGCTTTGCCCTCGGAGTTGTTGCCGGCGCGTACCGGGGCGGGTGGCCGGATCGGGCGATTAAAACATGGTGCCTCGTGCTTGCCAGCGCCCCGACCTTCTGGCTGGCAATGGCGCTTATGCTGGCGTTCGCGGTCGCTTTCCCCGTACTGCCCCTGGGACTGGCAGCGCCTGCCGGAAAGCTGGCGGCTGACATAACCTTCGCGGATCGGGCGCGGCACCTCGTACTCCCCTGCGCGGCGCTCACGCTCTCAGGGATCTCTTCTATGGCCATGCAGACCCGCCAGAAACTCTGCGAGGCGCTGGAACAGGACTACGCGCTCTACGCGGCGGCGCGGGGAGAATCGAAGTGGACAATCATCTTCCGGCACGGCATACGGAACATCGCCCTTCCCGCGCTGACCATCCAGTTCCTTTCGTTTTCGGAGCTGTTCGGCGGATCGGTGCTGGCGGAGCAGGTCTTCTCGTATCCGGGGCTTGGGCGTACCGTGGTTATGGCGGGCATGAAGAGCGATATACCCCTCCTCCTGGGCATCACGATTTTCTCCGCCTTCTTCGTGTTTGCCGGCAATACCGCGGCCAACGGGCTGTACCGACTGGTCAACCCGGAAATCAAGGACCGCGAACTATGACCCGCCTTCCGGTGCGCCTTCGGGCGCGTATCGCCTTGGGCGGGTGCGGCCTCATACTGGCGCTGGTTTTCATACAGGGCCTTGCCATGCGCCCGGGCGCGTGGGAGCCGGATTTCGGCGCCGTAAACCAGCCGCCCTCAGCAGCGCACTTCTTCGGCACCGACTGGCTCGGACGGGATATGTTCTCCCGAACCGTGAAAGGGTTGGGAACCAGCGTGGTCATCGGCGCCGCCGCGTCCCTTGTGAGTGCGGTGATGGCCGCGGTGCTGGGTATCGGCGCCGCCATACTGGGTCGGAAAATCGACGCGCTCGTAAACGGGCTCGTCAATCTCTGCATGAGTGTCCCCCATCTGGTACTCCTTACGCTCATCGCCATCGCGGTCGGGAAAGGACTTTCCGGCGTGTTAATCGGCGTTGCCGCAACCCACTGGACGTCCCTTGCGCGGGTCATACGGGCGGAAGCTCTGGCGCTCAAAAACGCCCCGTATATCGCGGCGGCGCGCTCCTGCGGACGGGGGGCGCGGTGGATAGCGCGGAAGCACATCCTCCCGCACATCGTCCCCCAGTTTATCGTGGGATGCGTGCTCCTCTTCCCCCACGCGATACTCCACGAAGCGTCCATCACCTTTCTCGGCTTCGGTCTTTCGCCGGAACAGCCCGCAATCGGGGTCATACTCTCGGAGTCCATGCGGCACTTAAGTTCCGGCCTCTGGTGGCTGGCGGCGCTTCCGGGGCTAAGCCTCCTTGTTATCGTGCTGCTCTTTGACGTACTGGGAGAGCATCTCAGGATACTGCTTAACCCCGGCACCGCCCACACCTAATCGCCGCAGCCTCCGCCCGCCGGCGGCGGGTGGCATAAAAGCTTCCTGCGGCGCGGCTCACAGCGGACGCTGACTGCTTAGAGGCGCGGGGCGGTAAGCGGACAGAATAGCGTGAGGACGCGGTTCGGGAAGCCGTTTGAAACCGTCGCCGTCTCCGACGGTTCCATAAGCTTCCTGCGGCGCGGCTCACAGCGGACACTGACTGCTTAGGGGCGCGGGGCGGTAAGCGGACAGAATAGCGTGAGGGCGCGATGCGGGAAGCCGTTTGAAACAGCCGGAGGCTGCGCCCGCCAGCGGCGGGTGTCACAAAAGCTTCCTGCGGCGCGGCTCACAGCGGACGCTGACTGCTTAGGGGCGCGATGCGGGAAGCGGACAGAATAGCGTGAGGACGCGATGCGGGACGCTGTTTGAAACCGTCGGAGGCTGCGCCCGCCGGCGGCGGGTGGCATAAAAGCTTCCTGCGACGCGGCTCACAGCGGACGCTGACTGCTTAGAGGCGCGGGGCGGTAAGCGGACAGAATAGCGT
>JAITHR010000105.1 GCA_031279895.1 Spirochaetaceae bacterium | reverse complement strand
CCCGGGGACATTCTTGACGAAGAGGGGAACAGACTGGGAACCCATCGGGGGATTATTCGGTATACCATAGGACAGCGCCGGGGGCTGGGGCTTTCTTTCGGGACGCGGCGGTACGTGGCGGCGAAAGACGCTGCGGCGAACACGATTACCCTGGGGGAAGAGCGGAGCCTGTACGCCGCCTCCCTGGTTGCGGAGCGGATAAACCTTATCCCGTATACGGCCCTTCCGGGGCGGATGCGCGTACAGGTGAAAACCCGCTACCTCCAGACCGAAGAGGCCGCGGTTGCGGAGCAGACAGGGGCGGACCGGATTCTCCTCACCTTCGAGCGCCCCCAGCGGGCCGTTACCCCGGGCCAGGCCGCGGTGCTGTACGACGGGGACGCGGTCATAGGCGGCGGCACCATTACCGCCGCGTCCTAAAGGCAAGGGGTTTACAGGCGCGGCGCTTTCCCGCTATAGTACCGGTATGTTGCTATCGGAATTAGGCGCGCCCCTTGAGAAACTGCGGGCGCAAATCTATGAAACCTGGGGGCGTCTTTGAGGACGCGGCTTTTGCCCGCCGTATCGAAGGCCTGGAAAGAAAGGCCGCGGCGCCGGACTTCTGGAATGACCCTGGGGGCGCGGAAAAACTCATGGCCGAACTCAAGACCCTCAAAAGCCGCTACGAGCCCTGGAAAACCCTCCGCCTTGAAATCGACGACGCCCAAACCCTCTATGAATTAGCCGGCGCCGCGGAGGACGAATCGGAGGCCGCGGAGATAGAAACCGCCCTTAAAGCACTCGCGTCCCGCTATGAAAAACAGAATATCCTTGAGCTTATGAGCGGGGAAGTGGATCAGAACGGCTGCTTCCTTACGATTCACGCCGGCGCCGGCGGCACCGAAGCCTGCGACTGGTCCCAGATGCTCTACCGGATGTACCTGCGCTGGGCCGAGCGCCGGGGGTTTGCTATCGAAGAGCTTGACCGCCTCGAAGCCGAAGGGGGCATGAAGTCGGCGACCGCGAAAATCGAAGGGGATTACGCCTACGGATACCTTAAAGGCGAGTCCGGCGTACACCGGCTTGTGCGGATCTCTCCCTTTGACGCGAACGCCCGGCGGCATACCTCCTTCGCGTCGGCGTATATCTTTCCGGTTTTGGACGACTCTATCGAAGTGGAGATAAAACCCGAGGATCTGCGGGTTGATACCTACCGATCCGGCGGCGCCGGCGGCCAGCACATCAACAAAACCGACAGCGCCGTGCGCTTCACCCACCTTCCCACCGGTATCGTGGCGGCCTGCCAGAACGAGCGGAGCCAGATAAAAAACCGCGCCATTGCCATGAGTATGCTCAAAGCGAGACTTTACGCCCATTACCGCCAGGAAAAAGAGAAGGAAAACGAGAAGTTCGCCCAGGAAAAGAAAGACATCTCCTGGGGGAACCAAATCCGCTCCTACGTGTTCCAGCCCTATACGCTGGTCAAAGACTATCGTACCAAAGCGGAAATCGGCAACATACAGGGGGTCATGGATGGGGACATTGATTATTTTATCGAGGAGTACCTCCGTTTTGTCTGGAATAACGCCCGTTAGACGGGCCGTAACGCTCTTCCTCCTCTGCTTCTTTGGCCTTGCCCCGGCGCTGCACCCCCGCGGGAAAAGCGCGGCTCCCGCGGAACCGCGCAGCGCTGAGTGGGTTCTGGCGGTTACCGCCTTTGACGTGTCTGCCCTCCCGCCGGCGCGGAAGGCCGTGGGGGATCTCCTGGCCAAATCCCTTATAGCCGGTCTCGGCGCGGTTTCGTACCGGATGCGCTCTTCGGCGGAATACGCCTACTATACGGACTACGCCTGGTCCAAAGACCGCGCCGCGGCAGCCAAGGCTCTGGCGGAAAAGCGGGCGAAACGGGACGAGCTGGTATTTCAGGGTCATCCCGAATGGAAATACCTGAAAGAGCTTCGGGCAATCGAAAAAGAAATCGAAAAACTGGAGCTTGACCTCAAAGCGGTGTCCGATACCCCGCCGCCTGTCGAGTCCGAGCCGGCCTTTTCCCTTGCCGAGACGAATAAGGCCGGAGGCTTTCCCGAAGCGCCGGCTGCCGGCGGGGAATACCGGTTCTGCGTGAACCAGAAAGCCGACGGGTTTCTTACGGGGAGCGTCATTGAATACTACGGCAGGTTATACGCCGGCGTGAAACTCTATACCCGCTACACGAAGTCTTTTCAGTATGAGGACGCGGTTATCTTTTCTATCGAAGACACCCGCCAGGGGATAGAGGAGCTTACGGCGCGGGTAACCGCCGCGGTTTCCGCTTCCACGCCCGCTTCTATCGCGGTGCGCGGGGAGCCTGCGGACGCGGTTATCCTTATTGACGGCGCGTTTGCCGGAACCGGCGAAGCGGGGCCCGCGGCGCACCCGCCGGGCGTGGTGGAGGTGGAGAGCTTCGCGCCGGACCGACAGAGTGCGCGGTACGAAGTGGAGCTTCGTCCCGGGGAGCTGGCGGAGCTGTACATTAACCTCCCGCCGCTTGGGGACGGGGAGCTTACCGTTACGGTCCCGGAGGGAGAGGCGCGGGTGTATCAGGGCGCGCTCTATCTGGGAAATACCCCGCTACAGGTCAGATCGACCGGGGACCGCGCCGCTTTCTTTCATATCGAAACTCCCGACGGGAAAGCGGCCTCCGCCATTACAGGCGGCGCGGATACTGCGGTGCGCCTGACGCCGGTTTTCCCGCCGGAGGGACGGGTGATGAAGACACGCCGGCAGTTCTACGGGTCCTGGGCGCGGTTTTGGGTGGCCCTCCCCACCGCGTTCCTCTTCCAGGGGATAAGCGACGCACAGGTGCGGGCTTACAACACGAGCGGCAACGCGAACCTCTATCAGGGCGCGCAAACGGGCCAGATAATCTCGGTCGGCGCCTGGGTCATCTTCGGCCTTGTTACCGCGGAAGTCCTGTACCGCGCCGGCGTATACATCTATAGTTCGTGGAAAGACGTGGATCCTTTCACCGCCGCCCCGCAGCCTCCGGCTATTCCATAAGCCGCCGGCGCAGCCTCCGGCTGTTTCAAAAGCTTCCTGCGAAGCGGCTGTAAGTACGCAAAGACTGCTTAGGAGCGCGTATCAGGACGCCGCCGGCGGCGGCGGCACAAAAGCTTCCTGCGGAGCGGCTCACAGCGGGTAAAGACCGCTTAGGGGCGCGTATCAGGACGCTTTTATGCCACCCGCCGCCGGCGGGTCGGAGACGGCTTATAACAAACGGTATGACCGTGTAAAAACCGGATCGTATCGAAACAGGTACGGGAGGAGAGCGGAGGAGAGCGTACCATAGCGTATTCGCATCGGTTTTACCGCTTGCGAAGCGCGTCACGAACCGCCTCCACATAAGGACAACCCCATGGGAATCACGTTTACAGAGCGTATAAAACAATTTTTCGGCATACAGAGCGCCCTCTCGGAGGAATTCTTTGAGGAACTCACGGATCTCCTTGTGGAAGGGGACGTGGGACCCGCCGGCGCGTACCGGGTCGCGGACAAACTGCGGGAGGTTTGCAGGAAAGAGAAGATAACCCGTGGGGAGGATGCGCGGCGTGCCCTGGCGCGCCTCCTTGAGGGGATGCTTATGGCCCCAGGGAGCGGCGCGGCGGGACTTTTTGACGCGCATACCGAAGGCCGTCTCGACGTTATCCTTCTTTTGGGGGTGAACGGCGTGGGCAAAACCACCACCGCGGCGAAACTGGCGCACGAAGCGCGGGAGCGCGGCAGGAAGCCCGTGCTTGCGGCGGCGGACACCTTTCGGGCAGCGGCCATAGAGCAGCTCAAAATCCACGGGGAGCGGCTGGGAGCGCGGGTCGTGGCGCACAAGCGCGGCGGGGATCCGGCTGCGGTGGTGTACGACGCCCTTGACGCGGCGCTCTCAGGCGCCGGGGACATCATCATCGCGGACACCGCCGGAAGGATGCACACCAAATCCGCGCTGGTCGAGGAATTAAAAAAGATCGATCGGGTCGTGGAGGCCAAGGCCGGCAGGGGCGCCGGCTATAGCAAGTGGCTCGTGCTTGACGCCACTACCGGCAGAAACGCCCTCTCTCAGGCGCGGACTTTCCATGAGGCGGTTTCGCCGGACGGGGCGGTGCTTACGAAGTGCGATTCCGGCGCCAAAGGCGGGGTGGTCTTCTCCCTTGCCGAAGAGCTGGGGATGCCGGTGGTTTTTCTCTGTAACGGCGAGGGATACCGCCACCTCGCGCCCTTTAATCCCCATGAATACGCGCACTCTTTCGCGGGCCTTGACTAAGGCGCCCGGGCTCCTCCTCCTTACGCTGCTCCTTCTCCTTGCGGGACGCGGCGGCGCCGAAACGTGGTATCGCTCCAACGCGGCGGGCATGGCCCTTGAACCTGTGGAGTCCCGCCTCGCGGCGCTGCGCCTTGAGTTCTGCCTCGCGGTTACGGAGGTTTCCCTTGAGGAGCTTCCCTATTACGCGCAGGAGTATTACGAGAGCGGGTACGTGCCGGAACTT
>JAITHR010000266.1 GCA_031279895.1 Spirochaetaceae bacterium | reverse complement strand
GCGCTCCTTCAATGAGAGTGCCAACTCTCGATAGACGTTACGTCCCGCGTCGCGGGGGTAGGTCTATCCGGCTTTTTTACTATAACAACAAAACGGACAGGGAGGTCAACAATGTTGTTACGGAACGCTATGGAAAACGCCGTTTTTCGTCGAACGGGAATAAAACAAACGGTATGCGGGGGTATGTATGCAGTCAATCTTTGTTGATGACGCGAAATGCTTGGGGTGTAAAACCTGCGAGCTTGCCTGCTGTGTCGCGCACTCGTCGTCAAAAACACTTTTTTCCCCCTGCGCCGCCGAAGCGGTACAGACGCGGATATACGTGGAAAGCGCCGGAGCCGGAGCCTTTCCCCTCCAGTGCCGCCACTGCGCCGAAGCGCAGTGCGTCAGAGCTTGCGTAACCGGCGCGCTTTCGGAGAACCCGGAGACCGGCGCGGTCTCTTACGCCAAAGAAAAATGCCTCGGGTGCCTTATGTGCGTGATTGCCTGCCCCTTCGGGGTGTGCGCCGAAACCCGAAACAAAGAAATCGTTACCTGCGACCTCTGCGCCGGCCTTGCGGAAGGCCCCGCCTGCGTGGGGTCCTGTCCGACCGGCGCGTTGAGCTTCGGGTCCGCCGAATCGTTTGCCAAAGAACGGCGGCGGAACTATCTGGAGAAAAGCGTCCAGCTTTAAAAAGAACGCGTGTGAAAACGCGGATACACACTAATAAGGAGTAATGAATATGACTTGTGGTGATTGCACGGCGCCTTCGGGCAAAAACTATTCGATTGATCCCGCGGTAAACGAACTGCTAAAAAAAGCGGAACAGGAAAAAATCCTTACCGCCTGGGATCGTTATGAACAACAGCGCCCGCTCTGCGGATTCGGGGAGCTGGGTATCTGCTGTAGGAACTGTCTCCAGGGGCCGTGCCGCATCAATCCCTTCGGGGAGCCGAAAGCGGGAATTTGCGGCGCCGACGCGGACCTTATCGTGGCCCGCAACCTCCTGCGTATGGTAACCGGCGGGTCAGCGTCCCATACGGACCACGCCTACAGCGCTATTCAGTGTTTGCGCCTCATAACCGAGGGGAAAGCCGAGTATGACCTTAAAGGAAAGGATAAAATCGCCTCGGTGGCGGCAAAGCTCGGCATCACGACCCACGGGAAAAAAGACGCGGAGGTGGCGCACGAAATAGCCATGACCGCGCTCCAAGACTTCGGCAACTTCACCGAAGAGCCGATGCGCTGGCTTCGCGCTTCGGCGCCGGCTGAACGGGTGGAAGTCTGGAAAAATCTGGGGGTGCTGCCCCGTAATCCCGACCGCGAGATGCGGACAGCCATGCACAAGACCGCTATGGGCGTTGACGGGTCCCCGCTCAACCTGCTGCTTGCGGCGGTTAAAAGCGGGCTTATCGACGGGTACGCGGGGTTACAGATGGGAACCGACATCCAGGATATTATCTTCGGTATCCCGAAGCCGGCCAAAAGCGCGGCGAACCTTGGGGTGCTTGAGAGAGACAAGGTAAACATTATTGTCCACGGACATATGCCGGAAGTGTCGGACAAAGTGGTGGAGTGGGCGGAGAAGCTCGAAGGAGACGCCAAAGCAGCCGGAGCCGCGGGCATCAACGTGGCGGGTATCTGCTGCTCCGGAAACGAAGTGCTTATGCGGCGCGGCGTACCGGTGGCCGGCAACTTCTTAAGCCAGGAGCTGGCGGTTATTACCGGCGCGGTGGACGCGATGGTGGTGGACGTGCAGTGTTTTATGCCGTCGCTTCCCAAAGTGGCGGCCTGTTATCACACCAAAATTATTACCACCCAGGATATTGCCCGGCTTCCCGACGCGGAGCATATTTCCCTTACGCCGGAAAACGCGGACTCCCAGGCGCAGAAGATTATCGGCGCGGCTATTGAAGCGTATAAAAAGCGGGATGCCCGGCGGGTTCAGATTCCCGCGCACAAGGTGGAGGCGTGGGGCGGCTTCAGCGTGGAGGCTATCGTGGGCGCCCTTGCGAAAGTGGATCCGAAGAACCCCTTGAAGCCGCTCGTTGATAACATTGTAAGCGGCGCGATAAAGGGCGCGGTAGGCGTGGTGGGATGCAATAACGTAAAGGTTACCCAGGACGCTTTCCATGCGGAACTGGTAAAAGACCTTCTTGCGCACGACGTACTGGTCGTCGCTACCGGCTGTTCCGCCCAGGGGCTGGCGAAATACGGGTTTCTCAACCCGGAAGGGGCCAAACAATACGCGGGTCCGGGCCTTTTGGCGGTGCTTACCGCGGTAGGAGAGGCCGCCGGACTGGGAGGGCCGCTACCGCCGGTGCTGCACATGGGAAGCTGCGTTGACAACTCCCGCATCGGTGATTTGCTCTCGGCCCTGGCCGGTTACCTCAAGGTTTCCACCAAAGACCTGCCTGTGGCGGCGAGTGCTCCCGAGCTGCAACACGAGAAGGCCGTGTCTATCGGCGTGTGGGCCGTGGCCCTGGGGCTTCTCACCCATATAAGCCTTCCGCCGCCGGTGCTGGGAAGTTCTTTGGTAACCAAAATCCTTACCAACGACATTGAGGGGCTTACCGGCGGCAAGTTCTACGTGGAAGCGGATCCCCACAAGGCGGCGCAGGGTATTCTTTCCCATATCCGGCACAAACGCGCAAACCTTGGAATATAAGATGAGCGAAGCCTGCGGCGATTTCGGCGCGCTCTTCAGAGCCTACCCCAAAGAGAAACGGTACGCCTTGGCGATACTCCTGGACCTGCAAAACCGCTATAACCATATTCCCAAACCGGCTCTGAAAGAGCTTGCGGCGTACCTTGAGGTGCGGGTCTCCCATCTTTACCGCATGGCGACCTTTTACCGCGCCCTGAGTCTGGAGCCGAAGGGCCGGCGCGTCATTAAGATTTGCGACGGCACCGCCTGCCACCTGCGCGGTACGCCGGCGCTGCTTGACGGGATACGCCGCGCCGTAGGCGTGGGACCCGGAGAAACGAGCGCGGACAGGAGGTGGTCCCTTGAAACCGTGAACTGCCTGGGCGCGTGCGCCCTGGCTCCGGTCATGGTGGTGGACGGGGTTTATTATCCCAAAGTCAGGACAGAGGAAGTCGGCGCGATTTTGCGGAACATCGAAGACTCCGGGGATCCCATAGAAGAAACGGGAGAAACGGGAGAAACGGGAAAAACATGAAACAGCAGAAGCGGGAGATTCTCGTGTGCTGCGGCACAGGCTGTATTGCCAACGGCGCGCCGGCGCTCTTTGAGGCCCTCGGCGCCGCAATCGCCGCCGCGCCGGACGCGGCGCTTAGAGAGAAAGTAGCAAAAGTAGAGGAAACGGAGAACATAAAGCGCACCGGTTGCAACGGCTTCTGCGAAAACGGGCCTATGGTCAAAATCATGCCTGACGACATCGTGTACTATCGGGTTCGGAAAGAAGACGCGCCGGAGATTGTGGCGGCACTCCGATCGGGATCCGTGGTGGAGCGCCTCCTCTATACCGGCGAGAACGGGGAGAAAGTCCGTTCCCAACAGGAAAACCCCTTCTATACGCGCCAGATGAAGATAGCCCTGCGTAACGCGGGAGCCATTGAGCCCGCAAACATCGCGGACTACCGGAGCCGCCGGGGATTCGAGGCACTCCGCAAGGCGTTAGGCATGGAGAGTACGGCCGTCATCGCGGAACTGGAGAAATCCGGTCTCCGCGGGCGGGGCGGCGCGGGCTTTCCCACAGGCAGAAAGTGGCGGGAATGTGCCGCGTCGCCGGACTTTCCCAAATACGTGGTGTGTAACGGCGACGAGGGGGACCCGGGCGCGTTCATGGACCGCTCTCTTATGGAAGGAGACCCGCACGGCGTCATTGAGGGGCTGACCATCGCGGCGCTGGCAGTGGGCGCACACGAAGGGTTCATGTATATTCGGGACGAATACGGCCTTGCAATCACCCATGTTGAACAGGCGCTTGCCTCGGCCAGGGCCGCGGGCTTTCTGGGCAAAAACATTCTCGGATCCGGTTTTGACTTTGATATTGCGGTGGTGCGCGGCGGCGGCGCGTTCGTCTGCGGCGAGTCTTCCGCACTCATGGCTTCGATTGAGGGGAAGAGCGGGGAGCCGCGCACCAAATACATTCGTTCGGTGGAAAAGGGGCTCTGGGACAAGCCGACGGTACTCAACAACGTGGAAACCCTGGCCAACGTCCCGTATATCATCCTCCACGGCGGAGACTCCTACGGGGCTATCGGGCTACCCGCAAGCACGGGAACGAAAGTCTTTGCCCTGGTCGGCAAGGTGAAACGCACGGGCCTTGTGGAAGTGCCGATGGGAACCACACTCCGCACACTCATCTATGACATAGGCGGCGGGATTACAGGTAATCGTCCCTTTAAGGCGGTACAGACCGGCGGGCCTTCCGGCGGGTGTATTCCCGAAAGCCTCCTTGACCTTTCCATTGACTTTGACAGCCTGCTCAAATACGGGTCCATGATGGGCTCCGGCGGGATTATCGTTATGGATGACCGTACCTGCATGGTCGAGGTAGCCCGCTACTACGCCGGTTTTCTCTCTGAAGAGAGCTGCGGGAAATGTACCCCCTGTCGGGAGGGGCTGCGCCGGCAGCTCCGCATACTCACGAATATCTGCGAAGGGCGCGGGGAGCCCGGGGACCTTGCGGAGCTTGAGTCCCTGGGCCGGACCATGCAGGATGCGGCGCTCTGCGCCTTGGGCCGGACCGCGCCGAACCCGATACTGAGCGGCATACGGTATTTTCGGGAGGAATACGAGGCGCATATTCATGAAAAGCGCTGCCCCGCCGGGGTGTGCGCCGGTCTTACCCGCTTTGTTATTCAAAGCGGGCAGTGTAAGGGCTGCGGCAGGTGTATCAAAGCCTGTCCCGCCGGAGCCATAGACGGGGAGAAAAAATCCCCGCACCGCATAGACCCCGCGGCCTGCCTCCGGTGCGGCGCGTGTCGGGACGTATGCGCGTTTGACGCAATAGAGGCGCGTGGTGCTTAACATTACGATAGACGGCATAGAGACGCGGTCTGAAAAAGGGGAACGTATCCTCACCGCCGCGGCGCGGGTCGGGGTTGTCATTCCGACCCTCTGCCAACACGAAGCCCTGCCGGATCTGGGGAGCTGTAGGCTCTGTATCGTTGAAGTCATTGAGGGGGGGCGCAGGAAAGTCGTGGCTTCCTGCGTGTACCCGATACAACAGGACTGCGCGGTACTGACCGATACCGAGCGCGTTAGGGCGGACAGGCGGGTGATTATTTCGATGCTCCATGATCGCGCTCCCCATGACCCGTACCTGTGCGGCCTGTGCGCGGCCTACGGGGTTCCCCTTGAATCTCGGTACGAGTTGCCCCCTGAGCTTACGTGCGTACTGTGCGGGCGGTGCGTGGCGGCCTGCGACGCCATGGGGAGCGGGGCTATTGACATGGCGGGACGGGGAACCGGCAAGAGGGTTTCCACCCCCTACGACGAGAGCGCCGAGTCTTGTATCGGGTGCGGCGCGTGTGCCGCGGTCTGTCCGGTACAGGCAGTCCCGATGCGGGAAGACGGGGGCGCGAGAACCGTCTGGAACACGCGCTTTGAACCGGCGCGCTGCGCGTCGTGCGGCGCGTCCTACGGGACCGCGGCGGCGCTGGATTTCATTCGCCGGCGCCTTGACCCCAACCTACAGGCGCTTCTCTCCCTCTGCCCCCGTTGCCGCCGTCTCCGACCCGCCGGCGGCGGGAGGCACAAAAGCGTCCCGCATCGCGCCTCTAAGTAGTCGCAGTCCGCTGAGGGGCGCTAAACGACGTGTTCACGCCTCTACACGACGTAATTCCGCTCCAGAATGAATTCTTTCTGACTCAGAAAGAATTCATTCTGACTCGGAATGAATTCTTTTTGCTCCAGAATGTATACGTTTAGTCTCGGAAGTAGCTTCCTTCAGCGCCGCGGGGACGGAACCGTTGCCCCGCCGCCGGCGGCGGTCGTCGACAACTGTGTGGCGCGGCGCTCGAAGCTTATGAAACCGTCGGAGACGGCGGCTGTTCCAACGGCGTCCAGCCACGCGCCTCTAAGTAGTCGCAGTCCGCTTTGCCGCGTGGACAGGAAGCTTAGGTGCCTCCCGCCGCCGGCGGGTCGGCGGCGGGCTCCGTTGGCGCTTCCTTTTCGGCAGGCTCGACAGGCTGCGCCGCCGCCTTGTCTTTGACAACCGTTCCGCTTACGGTTATGGTTCCGGGCGCCCAAATCGTAGCGGTCAGGTAGTTTACAATCCACTGTACCGGATTGGAACCCCACTTGATTTTTATGTTTATCGCCGCGGTGCCGCCGCGGTTCCGCACCTCCCGCTCAATGGCGCGCCGCACCGCTCCTTCGGTCATGCCGGAGCTTATGTTGAACAAGGTCTGGCCACCGGACTGGCCGAGAAACTTGTGCGCCCAAACCTTGCGGGAGAAATCGCCCAGAACCTCGTAGTCCTGCGTGCCTTCCACCTACATCTGTAACCCACTGGCTTGAAACGTGGTGCATGACATCATGGTCAGCGCCGCGATCCCCGCCGCCGCTAAAAATAGCCGGTAGGTCTTAACCATACCGCGTAATAAGTAAGCCATTTTATCCTCCATGGCTTTAAGAGTATTGTGAAGCGCGCCGGCGGTTTTCACCGGTTGTCTTCATATAATAACCGGACGGCAACGCCGCCCACGGTTCCCAATCACAGCCTCCGGCTGTTTCAAAAGCGTCCTGCCACGCGCTCCGAACAACGCGCCGCCGCGTACCACGCCGCGCCTCTAAGCAGTCTCCGTCCGCTTTGCCGCGTGAACAGGAAGCTTCTATGCCTCCGCCGCTGGCGGCAGCCTCCGGCTGTTCCATAAGCGTCCTGCGAAGCGCCTCTAAGCTGTCTAAGACAGCTGTGGGGCGTGGCGGGAAAAATATAAAAGAATAAAGAAAGATAAAATTTTATCGAGTTATGCTTGACAAGAAATAATCTATGCACATACTTCGTTTGTCGTTTGTCGTTTGTCGTTTGTCGTTTGAAGGGCGAACTATGCCCTGAGGGGAACGGGGTGTTATAAAAGAAAAATCCTAGGTCTTTCATAATTACGGAAAATAATACCAACCCTCCGGCCTCCCGTCAAGCTTTTTCCCCTAAGCTTCCTAATACCGCGGCAAAGCCGGACTGTCTGCTGACAGTCGTTGTTCGGAGCGCGTGGCGTGAAGCTTATGAAACAGCCGGAGGCTGCCGGCGGCGGGTGGCACAAAAGCTTCATGCGGCAAAGCGGACGGAGACTGCTTACAGGCGCGAGTCGGGACGCTTATGAAACCGTCGGAGACGAGTCGGAGGCTGCGGAGGCGGTTTTGACCCGTAAAACCGTGGTTTCAGCGCGAAATACCCGGCAAAACGCGGTGTTGTCGAGACGTATTTTCAGGGCTAAACGCCGGCGGGTAGCCTTCAAACGCCGGCGTTTAGAGTTCAAACGCCGGCGGGTAGCCTTCAAACGCCGGCGGGTAGAGTCCAAACGCCGGCGGGTAGCCTTCAAACGCCGGCGTTTAGAGTCCAAACGCCGGCGTTTAGAGTT
>JAITHR010000187.1 GCA_031279895.1 Spirochaetaceae bacterium | reverse complement strand
AAACGAATGTTTTTACCGCGAAAATGACCATGGCCAAAGCGCGGGGCATGACGCTTATGGAACAACCGGAGGCTGCGGAGGCGGTTTCGACCCGTAAAACCGTGGTTTCAGCGCGAAATCACCGGGGAAACGCGGTGTTGTTGAGACGTATTTTCAGGGCTAAACGCCGGCGGTTGAAGGCTAAACGCCGGCGGGTAGGAGCTGACCGCCGGCGGTCAGCTGACAGTTGTTGTTCGGGCGCGGCGCGGGAAGCTTATGAAACAGCCGGAGGCTGCGGAGGCTGCTACGCACAACAACGCACGGCTCCCAAACCGTCGGAGACGGCGCGAAAGCGTAGCCGCGCCTCAACAGCAGCCAGCGAAGTAACCGGACACGGTGTTGCACCATTCGGAAACAACAAGCGGCCATGTTTGAAACAGCCGGAGGCTGGGTGGGTTGCAATTTCCGGGGGGTGCGGTGTAGAATACGGGTGGATTTCTCTGTTTTAAGGAGTAGAGTAGCAATGAAAGAAACGAGCCACAGGAAAAAGAAACGCCGGTCCGACGAACAGGCTATCGCGGATTACACCGAGGCGCTCCGGTTCAACCCCGAATACGTCAAGGGGTTTTACGACCGCGCCACCATGTATTTTCAGAACGGGGACTATGAGAAGGCCGCGGCGGATTACACGGAAGCCATAAGGCACGACCCGGAGGATCTTTCGCTCAGGGTCAACCGGGGTACGGTTTATTCTCTTATGGAGCGGGACGAAGAGGCCCTGGCGGACTTTAACGAGGTTATCTCCCGTAACCCGTCGATTTCCGCGGCTTTCAGCGCCAGAGGCAACATCTATAACCAGCATTTGGATTTTGAGAAGGCCCTGGCCGATTATACCGAAGCCATAAGGCTTAACCCCAAAGAGGTAAACGCCCATTTCAACAGGGCCATGATCTATGTCAGAACCGGGGATGACTCTGAAAGCCCCGAAGCGGAACGGGAACGGCTTGAGAAAGTCATCGCGGACCTCACGGTGTCCCTCAAATATGCGGGCACCAAGTTCGACACGTTACGGAAGAGCGTGCAGGTTTCGGGCCGGCGGAGGCCGCGTAAGAACGCGGCGCCGGAGGACACCCTGGCGGCAGGCGCGCTTTTTAACCGGGGGCTGGCCCATGCGGAACTGGGCGAGTACGATAAAGCGGTCGCCGATTATACGAAAGCCCTGCGCCTTGACCCGGAAGCGCCGGAGATTTATTACAACCGCGGGAACACGTACCGTGCGAAGCGCCTCTATGACAAGGCTCTGGCGGACTTTTCCGAAGCTGCTGCTCTGGATCCGACCTATCCCCTCCCCCGCGCCGCCATGGGAAGGGTGTACGCGGACAGGGAGGAGTACGACAAAGCGGTCGCGGTATACGATGAGGTCCTGGCCATGGACCCGAAGGACTTTTACACGCTGATAAACCGCGGGGACGCCTATGTGGAACTCGGCGAGTTCGACCGCGGGCTCGCCGATTACGACGAGGCGTTCTCGATAAAGCCGGAGGATCTTTCAGTCCGGCTCCTTCGGGCGTTCGCCTACAATAAAAAGGGGGACAACGACCGCGCCGTCGCGGAATATAACGACGTTTTGCAGCGCGACCCGACGAATAAACCGGCGCTCCATAACCGCGGGGCGCTCCTTTGTTTTAGCAAAGGCGATTTTGAGCGGGCGGTTGAGGACTTTACCGCGTTAATCGCGGTATCCGAGGGACTCGAACGGAGCGACGCGCTGATTGACCGGGGCACGGTCTATATGGAATACGGCGATACGGACAAGGCCCTGGCGGACTTCACCGAAGCCGCGGCCTTTGAAGAGGCGCGGGTAAAGGCGCTGTATAACCGGACCCGCGTCTATATGGAAACCAGACAGTTTGACAAAGTGATAGAGGATACCGGCGAAGTCCTGCGCCTCGACCCCCGCCACCTCTACGCCAACCAGACCCGCGGCGCGGCGTACTGCTCCAAAGGGGAGTTTGAAAAAGGGCTGCCCGACTTCAACGAAGCGGTAAAGCGGAAGCCCGACGATAAAGTATACCGGTATAACCGCGCGGTCTGCTATTACAACCTCAATAAGTTCGAAAAAGCGGTCGGGGACCTCACGGAAGCTATAAAAAGAGATCCTGAGAACCCGCTTTACGTGTATGTCCGGGGCAACTGCCACCACCAGCTCGACGAAACGGACAAGGCCCTGGCGGATTACACCGAAGCAATAAGGCTCGACGGCTCGAACGCCGAATACTTCATGCGCCGGGGGAGCGTTTACAATCACCGGTACGAGTATGACAAGGCCATCGAGGAGTATGACGCGGCGCTGCGCCTTGATCCGGAGAACGCCGATATTTATTTCTGCCGCGCCGTTTCCTATGAGAATAAAAACTTTCTTGAAAAAGCGCTGGCCGATTACAACGAAGCGCTGCGTATAAGACCGGAGGATATACCTATATTGGAGCACCGCGCCGCCCTGTACCGGGAGCGGCAGCTCTTTGACGAGGCTATCGCCGATTATAACGAGCTTATGCGCCTTAACCCTGCGGAAGCGTCGGACTGCCTCGCGTGCCGGGGAGAGGTCTACGAGCGGAAAAAGGACTATGAAAAAGCGCTGGCCGATTACAACGAAGCGCTTGCCGTCAATCCCGCCAATATATACGCCCTGAGAAAGCGCGCCTATTTGTACCTGTACCAGCTCTCAAGGTATGAAGATGCGGCGCCGGATTTTACCGAGCTTCTCCGGCTGGATTCGGAGAATAAAGAGGAGTACCACAGCAGCCGGGGGGAAGCGTACTTCGGGTTTGAGCAGTATGATAAGGCCATCGAGGATTACACCGAGGCGCTGCGCCTCAAGCCCAGCCTCGACAGGTTTAACTTCCGGGCCCACGCCTATTCCCGCAAGGGGGACCTTGAAAACGCACGGGCGGACTACGAGAAGGCGCTCGATATGGAAAAAGAAGAGAGGATGGAAATGGAAAAAGCGGGAGTCGGTTATTCTTCCCGGAGCTTCATCGCTGAAAATCTTAACGGGGTCATGGAGAAAATTAAGGAGCGGCAAAAGGCGCTTGGGTAGCCCGCCGCGATGAAACGGAGACAGGGATGCGGTCCGCCTTGTTCGGAGGCCCGGAGAGGCGCCTCGTTTTTTACCGATTATCATTTTGAATTTATCATTTTAAATTGAAAAAGCCCCTATTGACGAATTCCCGATAAACTGGTATTTTCCATATATACAGAGAGAAATAACGGAAAGGTTTGGGCCTGCTCTGGTGTCTGAAACCTAATCAAAGAGGATAACGGTGATCGTATCAAAACAAATAACCCGGCTTGAACATTCAATGATAAAGCTGACCATCACAATACCAAAGCATGAAGTGTGTTCTGAGTATGAAAAACTAGTAACCAATTACTGTAAATCGCTCCCTGTCCCCGGATTTCGCAGGGGAAAAGTGCCGAAAGCGGTGCTGGAGAAAAAATTCGGCGATACCCTTAGAGGGGAGACCCTCTCCAGTCTTTTGGAAAACGCCAGCGATACCATTTTTGACGATCCCCAGTTTCCCCAGAACGATCGCCCGCTTTCTTATTCCGACCCCGTAATTGAGAAACAGCCGGTTCTGGATTTGAACAATGACCTGGTTTTCTCCCTCCTGTATGACGTTTTCCCCCAGGTGAATCTGGGGAAATGGCAGGGGTTTGAGGTTGAGGTGCCGGATGTCAGCGTTACCGAAGAGGATATACACGAGGAACTGGAGCGTATCCGCGAGCGGAACGCGGTGGTACAGGATAAAAACGACGGGGATTCGGCTGCGAAAGGCGATGTGGTAACGATAAATTACGCCGAATTAACCGGCGCGGGCGAAGTTGAGGCAGGGAGCGAGCGCCAGGATTTTGTCTTTACCCTCGGATCGGGACATAATCTTTTTAAATTCGATGAAGATATTATCGGCATGAAGAAAGGCGAAACGAGAACCGTCGAAAAGACCTATCCTGAAAGTTTCGAGTATGAAGAGCTGGCCGGTAAAACCAAGAACATTCGGATAAGCCTTACCGCGCTTAAAGAGAAGCTATTTCCGGTGTTGGATGACGATTTCGCCCAGGACGTAGACGAGAAGTATCATACCCTTGACGAACTGAAAAACAGCATCAGGCAGCGCTTAACAAAGGATCTTGAGAAGCATCTTCGGAATTTAAAACTCACCTCCCTGCTTGACAAGATCATGGAAACGACTCCGGTCGATCTTCCGGAATCCATGATACGCTACCAGCTTGAGATCCAGTGGAAAAATCTGGCGCACCAGATGAATATGCCCGCCGATGTTCTTACGACACGCTTTACCAAAGCGAACGCCGACGAGCTGTTTGATCAGTGGCGGCCCGATACGCGCAAGAGCCTTCAAGGCAGACTCATTATGAATACCTTGATAGAAGAATTGGGTTTTACCGCGTCTGATGAAGAAAAAAAAGCGCACATCGCGTATATCGCCGCTACCAACGGCTCTTCGACGGAAGAAGTCGTGGCGCATTATAACAAAGAAGGGGAGCGGGACTACCTGGAAGATGAAATCAAAGAACAAAAGCTCTTTGAACGGCTCCTTGCGGAAAATCACGTCAAATTGGGTAATAAGAAAAATTATTTTGAATTCATTAGGAAATAATAGATGAACGAACAGATGAACAGTCTTGTTCCCATTGTGGTGGAACAGACGGGCATGGGAGAGCGATCCTATGATATTTATTCTCGTCTGCTTAAAGACCGGATTGTTTTTGTGGACGGGGAAATCAACGACCTCACCGCGGACCTTGTAGTCGCCCAGCTGCTTTTTTTGGAAGGTCAGGATACGGATAAGGATATAAATCTGTATGTCAACACGCCGGGGGGGTCGGTTACTGCGGGACTGGCAATCTATGACGCTATGCAGTATATCAAATGCGATATTCAGACCATCTGTCTTGGACAGGCCGCCAGCATGGGGGCTCTTATTCTTACCGCGGGCGCTCCGGGAAAACGGCTGGTACTGCCCTCGGCACGGATTCTTATGCACCAGCCCTGGGGCGGCGCGCAGGGACAGGCGCGGGATATTGGGATACAGTCCAAAGAGATAATCCGGCTTAAAAAACTGCTTATCGCGTATTTTGCCAAACATACCGGCAAAACTCCCGATCAAGTGGCGGTAGATATGGAACGGGACTTTTATATGTCCGCCGAAGATGCGGTCGCCTACGGGGTGGCGGATTCGGTTTTGATAAGAGAGAAACATGGCAAGACTTCGTAACGGCAACGGCTATGAACGATACTGTTCTTTTTGCGGGAAAAGCGCGGATATGGCAAGGCGTCTCATTGCCGGACCTAAGGATGTCTTTATTTGTGATGAATGTGTAGACGTGTGCCGCAAAATACTTTCCGAAGAAGACCGCGAGCTTTCCACCCAGTTTACCGGCGATATACCGACCCCCAGAGAAATCAAAGCGTACCTCGACCTTTTCATCATAGGGCAGGATAACGCAAAAAAAGCCCTTTCAGTAGCGGTGTATAACCACTATAAACGCATAGCAAATCCGGCAAAAGACCCGGAGGATGTGGAGATTGAGAAATCCAACGTACTTCTTATCGGGCCTACCGGCACGGGAAAAACGCTACTGGCAAAAACCCTCGCAAAGAAACTGAAAGTACCGTTTGCCATTGTGGATGCCACCACCCTCACCGAGGCAGGGTATGTGGGGGAGGATGTGGAAAATATTCTCCTTAAACTCATCCAAAACGCGGGAAGTAATGTCGCCGCCGCGGAACGGGGCATCGTGTATATCGATGAAATCGACAAGATCGCACGTAAGGGGGAGAATGTTTCCATAACGAGGGACGTGTCCGGCGAAGGGGTACAACAAGCGCTCCTTAAAATCATCGAGGGAACCATTGCGTCGGTACCGCCCCAGGGCGGACGCAAACACCCCAACCAGGAGATGATACGCATTAATACCACGGATATACTCTTTATCTGCGGCGGGGCGTTTGTGGGGCTTGAGAAATTCATCGAGCGGCGGGTGGTACAGCATCCTATGGGGTTCGGCGCCGATATGCGGGAGAAGACTAGCAAAAACCTCAAAGAGCTGTATGACGCGCTGCATCCAGACGATCTTATCCATTTTGGCATGATTCCCGAATTTATCGGACGGCTCCCTATCACCGTGAGCCTTGAGGAACTGAAACGGGACGACCTTAAACGCATCATTACCGAACCGCGAAACGCTATCGTAAAACAGTATCAGGCGTCCATGGCTATTGACGATGTTAAACTCGAATTTACCGAAGGCGCCATTAACGCCATTGCCGACACAGCCATCAAACAGAAAACCGGCGCCCGCGGACTGCGGGCTATTGTGGAAAAACTTATGACCGACATTATGTTTGAAATCCCCTCTATGGAAGGAAGCAAGCGGGTCATCATTACCCAGGATGTGGTAGAAAAATCTGAAGCTCCTGAAATACTCCCGCTCCAAAAAAGCGCATGAAATTCCTTTCCTCCCTTCGAGGAAAGTCTCAGGCGGAAGAATTTCCTCTGCTTCCATTGCGGGATCTGGTGTTATTCCCCCATACCTTGATGTCGGTGTTTGTTACCTACAAAACAGGCATGACCGCCATTGACGAGGCGCTGAAACGGGACCTGCGCCTTTTTGCGGCGTGCCTTAAAATGCGGGACGCGACGGAAACATACGCCGAAGGGAGCGTGGTACGCATTGTTCAGCACCTTAAGATGCCTGATAATACCTTCCGCGTGATGTTACAGGGAGAATATCGCGGCACCATCGCCTCTTCTACTACGCGCAACGATCTGGCGCTGGTCAAAATCGAGCCGATCAGACCCGCCGCAGACGACGCCGCAGACCGCGAAACCCTTGCTCTTATGCGGACCGTGCAGAAATCCTTTGCCCAATACGCGGAAAACACCAAAAAGATAAGCGCCGACACGATTATCGCCACGGAAAAAACCGAAAGTCTGGAACGCCTCGCGGATATTGTCTGCCACGCCTTGCAGGTGAAAACGGAGCGTAAAGTAGAACTTCTGGGAGTTGCGGAGCCTATTAAGCGGCTTGAGGCGGTACTGGCAACGCTGGAACTGGAAAACGAAATCTTTGCCATTCAAAAGCATATCAGCGGCAAGGTTAAAACCCGCATGGAGAAAAACCAGCGGGAATATATACTCAACGAACAGATTAGAGAAATAAATCGGGAATTGGGCAAAGACGAGAAAGAAGATGAGTTTGCCGAAATGGAGTGGGCTATTGAAGCAAAGAACCTCAAAGAAGAGATCGCGCTCAAAGCGCGCAAGGAACTCGCCCGTTTGCGCCGGCTCCAGCCTTTCAGCCCTGAGGCGGGGGTGCTGCGGGGATACCTTGAATGGATTATCGACCTGCCTTGGGAAGAGCGCACGGTTGATTCCGGGGACCTTGCAGGCGCGGAGCGGATATTGCACGAGGATCACTTTGCTATGCGGGAAGCGAAGGAACGCATCCTCGAATTTATCGCGGTACGCAGGCTCCTTTCCCTTGAAAACGAGCGGGCAGGCATAAAAGGCCCTATCCTCTGTTTCGTCGGCCCCCCGGGTACCGGCAAGACAAGCCTCGGAAAATCCGTGGCAAGGGCTTTGGGACGCCGTTTTGTGCGGATCTCTTTGGGCGGGGTGCGGGACGAGGCTGAAATACGGGGGCATCGAAAAACCTATGTGGGCGCTCTGCCGGGCAAAATTATCCAAGGTATGCGAAAGGCCGGGATGATAAATCCGGTGTTTCTTCTGGACGAAATCGACAAGCTCTCCCATGATGTTCGGGGAGATCCGGCATCGGCGCTGCTTGAGGTGCTTGATCCGGAACAAAACAGCGCCTTTACGGATCATTACCTTGAAGTTCCCTATGATCTTTCCCAGTCCCTCTTTATTACCACCGCCAATTCCCTGCATACCATTCCCTACCCCCTTTTGGACCGGATGGAAGTCATCGAGATACAAGGGTACGGGGAACTGGAAAAACGCGCTATCGCCCAAACGTTTCTCGTGCCTAAGAGCCTGCGGGAAAACGGGCTGGGCGCGGCGGCGGTTTCCTTTACCGACGCGGCGATTCTCGCTATCGTCCGGCATTGGACCATGGAGTCCGGCGTGCGGGGCTTGGAACGGGAGATAGCCCGATGCGTCCGTCGGACAGCTCAGGACGCGGTAAAAGAAAACTACGGCCAAGATACCGGAAAGCCCCTTGCGGCGTTTGCCCGAACCGTTGAAGAGGCGGACCTTGAGAAACTGCTGGGCAAACGCAAATATAAACGGGAGACGGTCGGGCAGGAGTCCCGCGTGGGGGTCGCCTACGGGCTGGCGTGGACAGAGGCCGGCGGGACCATGCTTATTATTGAGACCATCGCGTTTACCGGAAGCGGAGATCCGGTTATCACCGGCAATCTGGGGGACGTGATGAAAGAGAGCGCCCGCATTGCCCTCTCCTACCTGAAAAGCGCGGGGGAGCGGTACGGCGTTTCCCTTGCGCTTGAGGGGCTCAATATTCATATTCACGTGCCTGAAGGCGCCATCCCGAAAGACGGCCCTTCGGCGGGCGCGGCTATTGCGGCGTCCCTCCTTTCGACCATGCGCCAAACACCTCCGAAAGCGGGGGTGGCCATGACAGGGGAGCTGACCCTGACCGGCAGGATACTTCCCGTAGGGGGCCTCAAAGAAAAGCTGCTGGCTGCCATACGCAACAACATGGAACGGGTTATTCTTCCAAAGGCCAATACAGAGGATTGGGATGCGCTAAGCACTGATATTAAGGATTCCCTCTCCATTGACTTCGTGGACACGGCAGATCAGGCTTTTTCCCTCCTCTTCCCTCCGGTGCCGGAACCGCACTAGCTTGGTATGTTTTTAGTATCAATAGTATCAAAACGAAGATTGCCGGCCTGCGCGCTGCTCCTCGTCCTGGTATCTCCGGTCAATGCGATAGGCCGTGCGGAAGGGCGTGCGTCGCAGTCGGAGTTCGCCCTTGGAACGGTATGCACCGTTTACCTCTCCCCGCAGGACCCGGCCAAGACCTACGGCGCCATATTTTCCCGCCTTCGAGAGATTGAAAACCACATGAGCTCCGCTATGGCGGATACTGACATTGACCGGATTAACAGAAACGCCGGTATGCGTCCGGTGCGCGTCCATGGGGATGTGATAACCGTACTGGAGCGGGCCGCGCATTATGCGGAATTGAGCGGCGGCGCGTTTGACCCCACAGTGGGTCCTCTGGTAAAACTCTGGGGCATCGGCACGGAAACCCCCCGCCTTCCTGATCCGGAGGAAATCAGAGCGGCCCTTTCCCTTATTAACTGGCGGGACATGGTGATTGACCGGCAGGGAAGCACGGTCTTTCTGCGGCGGCCCGGTATGCTGTTAGACGTGGGCGCCATTGCCAAAGGCTACGCGGCGGATGAAGCCGCGGGCATACTGGAGGGAACCGGTGTACGCGGCGCCATTATCGACTTCGGGGGGAATATCGCGGCCTATGGAGAGAAACAAGAGAGGCAGGGGAAGCGGGAGAAACAGGGAACCGGAGGCGGCCCGTGGCGTATCGGCGTACAGGATCCGCTGGATACGCGGGGCGCTTTTATCGGTATTCTGGAGGTTCGGAACAAGAGCGTGGTTACTTCCGGCGTGTATGAGCGGTACGCTGACATTAACGGCACGCGCTACCACCATATACTCTCCACTGAAAACGGGTATCCCGTGGATAACGGGCTCCTTTCCGTAACGGTTATCAGTGATTTTTCGATTGACGCGGACGCGCTTTCCACGGCGGTATTCGCGCTGGGCTATGAAAAAGGCGCGGCGCTCCTCGGTTCTCGGCCTGCCGCCGAAGGGGTCTTTATCTTTGCCGATAAAACCATCCGGTTGACCCCGGGCGCCGCGGGGGTGTTTACCCTCCGCGACTCCCGTTACCGCGTGGCGCGGGAGTGAGGGCTTGGTCCCGCTGCCGGCGTTGCTCTTTTACCGTATACGCACCAGATCTATTTCAAAAACCAGAAAGCTATTACCGGGTATTATGCCGTCTCCGATGTCCCGTTCCCCGTAGGCGAGCTCCGGCGGGATAACCACCAGGCGCTTTTCATTTAGCCGCATATCCAGCACGGTTTCCTCCAACCCGGGAATGAGTTTCCCGATCCCTATCTGCACCTCAAGCGGGCCGCCGTTCATATCGGATCCGTCAAAAACATTGCCGGAGAGGAACATCCCCTTATAGGCAAGGGCCACGGTTTTGCCTTTTGCCGGTTTGTCGCCGGTTCCTTCTTTTTGGATGACGTACCGGATTCCGGAGGGGGTAACCGCGGCGGCGGGGTATTTTGCCTGAATTTGGGCAATATCCGCATCCCGTTTTACTTTGGCGCGGGAGGTTCGTGCCGTCTCCGCGGCCCGGAGAAGCGTGTCAAACGCCCCCTGGTCGGCCTTAAACGCGGCGGCGTCCGGCCCGTTACGGATAATCGTTACCTGATTGATACGGTCCCCCTGCCTTATGGCGTTTACCACGTCCTGTCCCTGAACCACCCTGCCGAATACGGTATGTTTGCCGTCTAGCCAAGGGGTACTTTTATGGGTGATAAAGAACTGGCTTCCGTTGGTTCCGGGCCCGGCGTTTGCCATAGAAAGCACTCCGGGGCCGTCGTGTTTCAGGGACGGAACGATTTCGTCTGGAAACCGGTAGCCCGGGCCCCCGCTTCCGTTTCCCGACGGGTCCCCCCCCTGGATCATAAAATCAGCGATGACTCGGTGAAAGGTGAGACCGTTATAGAAGGGTTTGCCTTTGGCGGCGGTCATTTTTCCTTCCGCGAGGGCCGCGAAATTGCAGACCGTAAGGGGCGTCTTCTGGTATTCCAGCCGGACCACTATATCGCCTCTAACCGTGCTGATGCGGGCAAAAAGCCCGTTACCCAAGGCATCCCCAGGGGCGCCGAAGGTCGTCTCGGCCATAAAGACCAAAAGAAAGCCGCCGATGCCGAGGGCCGCGCTGTGCCTGCGGCGGGTGAAAGTTTTATCATACTTATACATGACCCCCATCATACCATACGAGAGACCCAACAGCAACCCGCCGTCTCCGACGGTTCCATAAGCTTCCTGACACGCGCCTGTAAGCTGTCGCAGTCCGCTTCGGGGCGCGGCGCATGACACTGTTTAAAACCGTCGGAGACGGCTGGACGCCGGCGGCGCGAATAGGGTACTATAAAAATATGAAAATAATAGCGCGAAGAAAAGATAAACGCCCAAGCCTCCGCAGCGTCTGGGCCGCCTTCAAGGAGACTGACCGGAAAATCCAGGCGGTCGTCGAGCAGATGAAAGAGACTGACCGGAAAATCCAAGAGGTTGTCGAGCAGATGAAAGAGACCGACCGGAAAATTGCAGAACTCTCAAAAGAGACCGACCGGAAAATTGCAGAACTCTCAAAAGAGACCGACCGGAAAATTGCAGAACTCTCAAAAGAGACTGACCGGCAGATGAAAGAGACTGACCGGCAGATGAAAGAGACTGACCGGCAGATGAAAGAGACCGACCGGCAGATGAAAGAGACTGCCAAACAGATGAAAGAGACCGACCGGCAGATGAAAGAGACTGCCAAACAGATGAAAGAGACGGACCGGAAAATTGCAGAACTGTCAAAGAATATCGGGGGCCTGACGAATTCACTGGGCGGACTTATTGAAGCCCTGTTTGCCGGTAATCCGAAAAAGTTATTCACGCAAGCGGGCTATGAGTTTGATAAAGTGTACCTGAACCATAAGTTCGAGGAGAACGGACAGGTCGTCGCGGAGGCTGACATAGCGCTCGTCAATACTAGTGCGGAGAAAGATTACGCTATGCTGGTGGAGGTGAAGACCAAACTCACCTGCGCTCACGTGAATGACCACCTTGAGCGTATAGCAAAGATACGGAACTACAGGGACCGCGACTGGCACCCGAAGACCCTCATGGGCGCGGTTGCGGGCGGCGTGATCAATGAATATACGATACAGTACGCCCATCAGCACGGCCTCTACGTCCTTGTCCAAAGCGGCGACACCGTTACCCTCGCTACCCCGCCCGAAAACTTCACGCCGAAAAAATGGTAGCCCGCCGCCGTCTCCGCCCGCCGGCGGCGGGTGGCGCAGCATGGCCGCCTGGTGTTTCAAAGTGGTGCAACACCGTGTCCGGTCAGCGGGCTGGTTGCTGCTTAGGCGCGGCTACGCTTCGCGCCGTCTCCGACGGTTCCATAAGCGTCATGCGAAGCGGCTCACAGCAGTCGCCGCCCGCTTCGGGGCGCGGGGCGTCTCGCGCTGGTGTGGGGTGTGGGGAGGCCCGCCTCCCCACGTCTTTCCTTTCTTTCCTTAATCCCCCCAAATCTTTCCTTATCACCCGCCGCCGTCTCCGCCCGCCGGCGGCGGGTGGCGCGGCATGGCCGCCTGGTGTTTCAAAGTGGTGCAACACCCCGCCGGCGGCGGCTGTTCAGCATGGCCGCCTGGTGTTTCAAAGTGGTGCAACACCGTGTCCGGTTAGCGGGCCGGCGCAGACAAGGCGCGGCTGCGCTTCGCGCAACCTCCGGCTGTTTCATAAGCTTCTTGCCACGCGCCTGTAAGCTGTCGCCGCCCGCTTCGGGGCGCGGGGCGTCTCGCGCTGGTGTGGGGTGTGGGGAGGCCCGCCTCCCCACGTCTTTCCTTTCTTTCCTTAATCCCCCAAATCTTTCCTTATCAACCGCCGCCGTCTCCGACGGTTTCAGCAAGGCCGCCTGGTGTTTCAAAGTGGTGCAACACCGTGTCCGGTTAGCGGGCTGGTTGCTGCTTAGGCGCGGCTACGCTTCGCGCCGTCTCCGACGGTTCCATAAGCTTCTCGCGAAGCGCCTGTAAGCTGTCGCAGTCCGCTTAGGGGCGCGGCGCGGGAAGCCGCTACCGGGGGGTTTGGGGGAACCGGTTCCTCCAACCGCCGGTGCGCGGCTAGTCAGTCGCCGCACGTTTTGAGCCGCTCCGCAGGCCGCTGTTTAAAACAGCCGGAGGCTGTGGTTGACGGGCGCGGCGGTTCGGTACTATAGTTTTGAATAGTATTACGATATTCGTAAGTATTTCGGTACGTTAAAGGATATTTTGGGTATGAAAATGGTCGTAGACAACAGCGCGAATTTCGGACAAATGAAAATGAAAACGACAAACGACAAACGACAAACGAATTGTAGGGACGCGCTTAAGCCTGTCAAGTCAATTTCGAGCGAATTTCACCTTTTTTTAATCTTTTTTTCACCTTTTTTTCAGGTTTTCTTCTCACCGTTTTCGCGGGCCTTCGCCGCGCCGCGGGCGGAGATCTCTCTATGGTAGAAACCGGTCTCTCCGCCGTGGCGTGTAGCCTCCCTGTGTGGCCTTTCCGCGGTGTTTGGGAAGCGGGGCGCGGTGTGCGGGGAGCGGAGCGCGGTGGTGCGGAGACTGCCCGCGTGGTTCGGGAAGCGGAGCGCGTTGTGTGGGGAGCGGGGCGCGGTGCCGTGTGGCCTTTCCGCGTTGTTTGGGGAGCGGGGCGCGGTGTACGGGGAGCAGTCCGCGTTGTGCGGGGAGCAGTCCGCGGTGTGCGGGAAGCAGTCCGCGTTGTTTGGGGAGCGGGGCGCCGTGCCGTGTGGCCTCCCCGCGTTGTGCGGGGAGCCGCCCGCGTTGTGCGTGTAGTCTGCCCGCGTTGTGCGTGGAGCAGTCCGCGGTGTGCGTGGAGCGGGGCGCCGTGCCGTGGGGCCTGCCCGCGGTGGTGCGGAAGCCGTCCGCGTGGTTCGGGAAGCGGGGCGCGGTGGCGTGTAGTCTGCCCGCGTTGTGCGTGGAGCAGTCCGCGGTGTGCGTGGAGCGGGGCGCCGTGCCGTGTGGCCTTTCCGCGTTGTTTGGGAAGCCGCCCGCGTGGTTCGGGGAGCGGGGCGCGGTGTGCGGGGAGCCGCCCGCGTTGTGCGGGGCGCGGGGCGCGTTGTGCGGGGAGCGGGGCGCGTTGGCGTGTGGCCTGTCTGCGGTGTGCGGGGAGCAGTCCGTGTTGTTTGGGAGGCCGCCCGCGTTGTGCGGGGAGCGGGGCGCGTTGGCGTGGAAGCCGCCCGCGTTGTGTGGGAAGCAGTCCGCGTGGTTCGGGGAGCAGTCCGCGGTGCGCGGGGAGGTGGGCGCGGTGGTGCGGAGACTGCCCGCGTTGTTTGGGAAGCCGTCCGCGTTGTGCGGGGAGCGGGGCGCGGTGTCGTGTGGCCTGCCCGCGGTGTGCGGGGAGCGGGGCGCGGTGGTGCGGGGCCTGCCCGCGTTGTGCGGGAAGCCGCCCGCGTTTTGGTGGGAGCGGGGCGCGTGGTTTGGGAAGCGGGGCGCGGTGGTGCGGAGACTGCCCGCGTGGTTCGGGGAGCGGGGAGCGGTGTGCGGGGAGCGGGGCGCGTGGTTCGGGAAGCCGCCCGCGTTGTGCGGGGAGCGGGGCGCGTTGTGCGGGGAGCCGTCCGCGTTGTTTGGGAAGCGGGGCGCGTTGGCGTGGAAGCAGTCCGCGTTGTGCGGGGAGCAGTCCGCGTTGTTTGGGGAGCGGGGTGCGGTGCGCGTGGTTGGGGGCGGAGTGCGCATGAATGTTTCCAGGGTAAAAACATTCGTCTCCAGAGTGCGGACGAATGTTTTCAACACGGA